>NZ_JBYSZA010000007.1:0-244624 GCF_058786735.1 Pseudomonas sp. FW305-7 | reverse complement strand
CGCCCGGCCCGCCCGGCGACCTGCACGATCAACTGCGCCATGCGTTCGCTGGCGCGGAAGTCACCGGAAAACAATCCGCCGTCGGCATCCAGAATCGATACCAGCGTGACCCGTGGAAAGTGGTGCCCCTTGGCCAACATCTGCGTGCCGACCAGGATGCACGGCTGGCCTTTCTGAATCGTTGCGAACAACTGATTCATCGCGTCCTTGCGCGAAGTGCTGTCGCGATCGACCCGCAGCACCGGGTAATCGGGGAAGAGGATCGCCAGGCGCTCTTCGGCGCGCTCGGTGCCAGCACCCACCGGGCGCAAATCGACCTTGTTGCACTTCGGGCACTGGCGCGGCGTGCGTTCGACGTTGCCGCAGTGGTGGCAGCGCAGTTCGCCGTAGCGCTGGTGCACGGTCATTCGCGCATCACAACGCGAGCACTCGGACATCCAGCCGCAATCGTGGCACAGCAGCGTTGGCGCAAAGCCGCGACGGTTGAGGAACACCAGCACCTGTTGCCCATTCGCCAATGTCTGGCCGATGGCTTGCTGCATCGGCCCGGAAATGCCGCTGTCCAGCGGACGGCTTTTCACGTCCAGGCGCAGGAAACGCGGCTGCTTGGCACCGCCGGCGCGTTCGTTCAGGCGTAACAGACCGTACCGGCCGGTGTAGGCGTTGTGCAGGCTTTCCAGCGAAGGTGTCGCGGAGCCAAGGACGATCGGGATGTTTTCCTGCCGCGCCCGTACCAGTGCCAGATCGCGGGCGTGGTAGCGCAGACCTTCCTGCTGTTTATAAGAGCCATCGTGTTCTTCGTCGATGATGATCAGGCCCGGATTCTTCATCGGCGTGAACAGCGCCGAACGGGTGCCGATAATAATGTCGGCCTCGCCATCGCGTGCAGCGAGCCAGGCGTCGAGGCGTTCGCGATCATTGACCGCCGAGTGCAGCAGGGCGATGCGCGCATTGAAACGCTGTTCGAAGCGGGCGAGGGTCTGCGGGCCGAGGTTGATCTCCGGGATCAGCACCAGCGCCTGTTTGCCGGCCTCAAGGGTTTCGCGGATCAACTGCAAATAGACTTCGGTCTTGCCGCTGCCGGTGACGCCGGCCAGCAGGAAGGCGTGATAACTGTCGAAGCCGGCGCGAATCGCTTCATAGGCGGCGCGTTGTTCGGCATTGAGTGGCAACTCCGGTTGCGCGAGCCAATGTTCATGGCGTGCGCCCGGTGCATGACGGCGGATTTCCACTTGCACCAGATTTTTCGCCAGCAGCAGATCGAGGCTGTCCTTGCTCAACATCAGTTTGCTCAGCAACTGATGGGCGACACCGTGTGGGTGTTGAGCCAATGTGGTTAGCGCCTCACGCTGGCGCGGTGCGCGGGCGATACGCGGGTCATCAACGCTGGCGCCCGGCACCACTGACCAGAAACGTTCCTGCCGGGCCTCGGCCGGTTCGCCCTGACGCAACAATACCGGCAGTGCCCAACTCAAGGTGTCGCCGAGGCTGTGCTGGTAATACTGGGAAGTCCACAGACACAGTTTGAACAGCGCTGGCGGCAGCGGCGGCGTGGCATCAAGCAGGGCCAGCGCCGGTTTGAGTTTTTCCACCGGCACTTCGCTGGTGTCGGTGACCTCGACCAGAATCCCGATCATCTCGCGCCGGCCGAACGGCACCCGCAGACGCATGCCCGGTTGTAATTGCTCGCGCAGCACGCCGACCGGCGCTCGATAGTCGAACAGGCGGCGCAAGGGCGATGGCAAGGCAAGGCGCAGAATGGCGTCGGGCACGCGGGGGGATCTCTATCAACGGACGATTAAAAGGACTGTGTAAATAGCTTGTGGGAGCGAGCCGGCTCGCGAAAGCGGTGTGTCAGGCGAAGAAAATGCTGGCTGATAGATCGTTTTCGCGAGCAGGCTCGCTCCTACAGAGGATCGCGTATTGGGTCGGGAGCCTAGCAGACGGTCGGTCTAAGGGACAGCTTGCGCGATTGACATTGTCTGGTAGAATCCGCGGCCTAATTACGTGCGGTATTCAACAATAGTGTTGAGTGGCGGCACGCTAGCCTGAGGAAGACATCATGAAAGCTGATATTCATCCAACATACGAAGTCACCGCAGTTACCTGCAGCTGTGGCAACAAGTTCGAAACTCGTTCGAACCTGGCCAAGCCTCTGGCGATCGACGTTTGCAACGAATGCCACCCGTTCTACACCGGTAAGCAAAAGACTCTGGACACTGGCGGCCGCGTTCAGCGCTTCGCCGACCGTTTCGGTGCTTTCGGCAAGAAACCTGCTCCAGCAGCAGAGTAAGGTTGAAGAGCCCGGTGGGCTTTTCCTCACTGCTGAAAAAGGCGTCCCTCGCGGGCGCCTTTTTTATGTCCGCGATTTGGCTGTCCGGCGCTCAGGCCTTCTGCCCGACGCCTTCGGAAATGACCACGGTGACGGTGCAGCGCGTGGTCGATGGCGATACCGTGCGCCTGACCGACGGTCGCAGTGTGCGCATGATCGGCCTCAACACGCCTGAACTGGGCAAGCAGGGTCGCAGCGATGAACCGTTTGCCGTGGCGGCGCGCAAACGCCTTGAGGCGCTGGTGGCCGATAGCGGCGGACGAGTCGGTTTGCGCCTCGGCAAGCAAGTCAAAGACCATTACGGGCGTACGCTCGCTCACCTCTATAACGTCAGCGGCGCCAGTCTCGAAGCGCAAATGCTCGCCGATGGCCTGGGTTTTCAGGTCGCGGTGGCACCGAATGTCGATCTGGTTGCCTGTCAGCAAGCCGCCGAGCGCAGCGCGCGTCAGGCGGGTCGAGGCGTCTGGCGGCAGTCTCCTGTACTGAAAGCAGAGCAGATCCAGCGCTCTGGTTTTGCCGTGGTCAGCGGTCGTGTGAGCAAGGTGCAGCGCAATCGCGGTGGAATCTGGATCGAGTTGCAGGACACACTTGTATTGCGCGTTGCACCCAATCTGGTCGGACAATTTGACAATGCACGCCTGCAAGCTCTGAAGGGCCAGCAGATCGAGGCTCGTGGCTGGGTGGTGGATCGTTCGCGGCGCGGAGGATTGCAGGCGGGTCAGCCGCGTTGGTTGCTGCCACTGACTGATCCTTCGATGTTTCAAAGTACGCGCTGAAGAAAAATTGTAGACATTTTTTCTGTCGATTGTGAACAGTCAAGCCCTTGTGCGCCGTGGCTCTTGGCCCAAAGTCGTAGGACAGGGCGCTTGACAGGGGTGACTGCTCAGTCTTGTGGGGACTTTGCGAGGCGCGTATCCTCGCTGACCAGTCTGTCCAACAGTAAAAAGCGGAATGCCAAAATGTCTGATCTGAAAACTGCCGCTCTCGAATATCATGCCAATCCTCGTCCAGGGAAGCTGAGTGTCGAGCTCACCAAGGCCACTGCTACCGCCCGCGACCTGTCGCTGGCCTACAGCCCCGGCGTAGCTGAACCAGTGCGTGAGATCGCTCGCGATCCTGAACTGGCCTACAAATACACCGGCAAGGGCAACCTGGTTGCAGTCATTTCCGATGGCACCGCGATTCTGGGTCTGGGTAACCTCGGCCCACTGGCCTCCAAGCCAGTGATGGAAGGTAAAGGCGTGCTGTTCAAGCGCTTCGCCGGCATCGACGTTTTCGACATCGAAGTGGATTCCGAAAGCCCGCAGGCCTTCATCGACACCGTAAAACGCATCTCCATCACTTTCGGTGGTATCAACCTGGAAGACATCAAAGCCCCTGAGTGCTTTGAGATCGAACGTGCTCTGATTGAGCAGTGCGACATTCCGGTATTCCACGATGACCAGCACGGCACCGCGATCGTGACCGCTGCGGGCATGATCAACGCCCTGGAAATCGCCGGCAAAACCCTGCCGGAAGCGAAAATCGTCTGTTTGGGCGCCGGCGCTGCTGCCATCTCCTGCATGAAACTGCTGGTGAGCATGGGCGCACGCATCGAAAACATCTTCATGGTCGACCGTACCGGCGTGATCCACTCCGGCCGTGACGACCTGAACCAGTACAAAGCCGTATTCGCCCACGCCACCGAGAAGCGCAGCCTGGCTGACGCTCTGCAAGGCGCTGACGTATTCGTCGGCCTGTCCGGCCCGAACCTGCTGAGCGCTGAAGGCCTGCTGTCGATGGCGGCCAATCCGATCGTGTTCGCCTGCTCGAACCCGGATCCGGAAATTTCCCCGGAACTGGCACACGCCACCCGCAGCGACGTGATCATGGCCACCGGCCGTTCGGACTACCCGAACCAGGTCAACAACGTACTGGGCTTCCCGTTCATCTTCCGTGGTGCCCTGGACGTTCGCGCCAAGCGCATCAACGAAGAAATGAAAGTGGCTGCCGCCAACGCCCTGCGTGAACTGGCCAAGCTGCCTGTTCCACAGGACGTATGCGATGCCTACGGTGGTGCTCCGCTGGAATTCGGCCGTGAGTACATCATTCCGAAGCCAATGGACAAGCGCCTGATCACCCTGATCTCCGACGCTGTGGCCAAGGCCGCAATCGAGACCGGTGTGGCCACCCTGCCGTATCCGAAGAACTACCCGCTGAAAAGCGTGGATGACGTGTTCAACGGCTAAGATGTTGTAGCGCTTCAAACAAAAGCCCCGGCTCGTGAGAGTCGGGGCTTTTGTTTATCTGAAGAATTTGTGTCGGGTCTGGCCCCATCGCTGGCAAGCCAGCTCCCACAAAAGGTGAAGTGAGGCGGATATCGCGCAGGCTTCACAGACACTGTGGGAGCTGGCTTGCCAGCGATGGGGCCAGTACATCCGCTGCTAATCCGGCAGGTTTAAAAAAGCCCCGCACTTCTCACGAAGGCGGGGCTTTTTGTCGGTTCGGGATCAGAACAAATCGATCGGCGCCTGTTCATCCGCCGGCAACGGACTGCCCGGCGCGGTGCCGTTACCCAATTCATTCACCGAAGGTGGCGTGTCTTCAGATTTGAACAGCTCGAAGTACGCCCCTGGCGTGCTGGGCGTCGCCGCACGGCCGCTGACCGGATCAACCCGCAGGCTCAGCAAACCTTCCGGCTCAGGCTGGACGTGAGGCGGCTTGTCCTTCAGTGCAGCGCCCATGTAATTCATCCAGATCGGCAGTGCCACGGTGCCGCCGAACTCGCGACGACCGAGACTTTCCGGCTGGTCGAAGCCCGTCCACACCGTGGTCACGTAATCGGCGTTGTAGCCGGAGAACCAGGCATCTTTCGATTCGTTGGTCGTACCGGTTTTACCGGCGATGTCGCTACGGCCTAGAGCCAGTGCGCGACGGCCGGTGCCGAGCTTGATCACGTCCTGCAACATGCTGTTGAGGATGTACGTGGTGCGACCGTCGACAATTCGCTCGGCTACGGCCGGCGCTTGGGGCGCCGCTGCAGCGCCCGGGGCTTCACCCGGAACCGGTGCGGCGTTGACGGTAAACGACTGATTGGCTGGCGCCGCAATGCCATCCGTGGCCGAGCCACCCTGCGGCACGGTTGGCGGGTTGGCGACGAACAGCGTGTCGCCATTGCGGCTTTCGATCTTGTCGATGATGTACGGGGTGATCTTGTAGCCGCCGTTGGCAAACGTGCTCCAACCAGTAGCGATCTCCATCGGCGTCAGGGTCGCGGTGCCCAGCGCCAGCGACAGGTTCGGCGGCAGATCCTGCTTGTTAAAGCCGAAGCGGGTGATGTAGTCGATGGTCTTGCCCACGCCCATGGCTTGCAACAGGCGGATCGACACCAGGTTGCGCGACTTGTACAGCGCTTCACGCAGACGGATCGGACCAAGGAAGGTGTTGGTGTCGTTCTTCGGACGCCAGACCTTGTCCAGATACTCGTCGACAAACACGATCGGCGCGTCGTTAACCAGCGTCGCAGCGGTGTAGCCGCTATCCAGCGCGGCGCTGTAGACGAACGGCTTGAAGCTCGAACCCGGCTGACGCTTGGCCTGCATGGCGCGGTTGTAGTTGCTCTGCTCGAAAGCGAAACCACCGACCAGCGAGCGGATCGCGCCGTTCTGCGGATCCAGCGACACCAGCGCGCCTTGCGCCTGAGGAATCTGGCTGAACTTCAGCGAGTTGTCCTTCTGGCGCTGCACGCGAACCAGATCACCGACCTGAGCCACATCCGACGGCTGACGCGGGTTGGCGCCCATGCTGTTGGTATTGAGGAATGGACGGGCCCATTTCATCGTGTCCCAGGCCACATGCTCTTCGCCGGTGCGGGTCAGCACTTGCAGGCCGTTCTTCTCGACCTGCGTGACGATTGCCGGTTCCAGACTGCTGATGGTGCGTTGCTTGGTCAGTTCGTTGGCCCAGGCCTCACGGGTCTTGCCCGGCAGGCGCGACTCGGGGCCACGGTAGCCGTGACGCTGGTCGTAGGTCATCAAACCTTCGTGAAGCGCGGTGTTGGCCATTTCCTGCAGATTGCTCGGCACCGTGGTGGTGACGCGGAAACCTTCGGTGTAAGCGTCGCTACCATAACGGCCGACCATTTCGGCACGGGCCATTTCGGCGATGTACGGGGCGTTCACTTCCGGGGTCGGCACGTGATAGCTGGCGTTCAGCGGTTCGTTGATCGCGGCGGTGTAGTCCGCCTCGCTTATCTTGCCGAGCTTGTACATGCGGCCGAGGATCCAGTCGCGACGTTCTTTGCTGCGCGCCGGGTTGGCCAACGGGTTGAAGCGCGAAGGGGCTTTCGGCAGGCCGGCGATCATCGCCATCTGCGCCAGGCTGACGTCGCGGATCGACTTGCCGTAATACACCTGCGCCGCCGCCTCGATGCCGTAGGCGCGGTTGCCCAGATAGATCTTGTTGACGTACAGCTCAAGGATCTCGTCCTTGGTCAACTGTCGTTCGATCTGCAGGGCCAGAAGAATTTCGGTGGTTTTGCGCGAGAAGCTGCGTTCGCTGGTCAGGAAGAAGTTCTTCGCCACCTGCATGGTGATGGTGCTGCCGCCGGACTGAATGTGCCCGCTCTTGACCAGTTGGGTCGCGGCACGCATCAGGCTGCTTGGATCGACGCCGTAATGGTTGGCGAAATTGTCGTCTTCAGCACTTAGTAACGCATTGATGAAATTGGGTGGAATGTCGGCGAAACGGATCGGTGTACGGCGCATTTCGCCAAATTCTGCGATCAACTTGTTATCGCTGCTGTAGACCCTCAGAGGAATCTGCAACTGAATGCTTCTCAGAGCCTCCACGGATGGCAAACCCGGACTAAGGTAAAGATACGCGCCGCTGAGACCTAAAAGCAGTCCGCAGAAAACGGCGACGATGGACCAACCGAAAAATTTCAGCAGACGAATCAAGGCGTTTGGACATCCAGGGCAAGAATGAATTTGGCGACGGGGCTGCGGCAACACACAGAGCCATCCGCGCAGGCAGTAAAAAGCGGAAAAAATCGCTGGGCATTATAAGCACTTTTCTGCTGGGGGCGTCATTTGCGCTTCTGTCAAGACGGGGTGAAGGAACGCAATGCGTATTACAGAGTCCGTAACTCACGGAAAGTCATAGGGAATTGGTAGTGCTGGGACTCTTCAATAAAAAGACCAATACGTTACTGGGGATCGACATCAGCTCCACGTCAGTGAAGCTGCTGGAACTGAGCCGTCAGGGTGATCGCTACCGGGTCGAGGCGTATGCGGTGGAGCCATTGCCGGCGAACGCCGTGGTCGAAAAGAACATCGCCGAACTCGAAGGCGTTGGCCAGGCTCTGACCCGGGTGCTGGTCAAGGCACGCACCGGGGTCAAGAGCGTCGCGGTGGCGGTGGCCGGTTCTGCCGTGATCACCAAGATCATCGAAATGGACGCCGGGCTGTCCGACGACGAGCTGGAAAATCAGCTCAAGATCGAAGCCGACCAATACATTCCCTATCCGCTGGACGAGGTCGCCATCGACTTTGAAGTCCAGGGCGTTTCTGCGCGCAACCCCGAGCGAGTCAACGTACTGCTCGCCGCCTGCCGCAAGGAAAACGTCGAAGTCCGTGAAGCGGCGCTGGCACTCGCCGGGCTGACCGCGCGCGTGGTCGATGTCGAGGCTTATGCGCTGGAGCGCTCGTTCGGCTTGCTCGCAACGCAACTGGCCGCGTCGCAAGAGCGCCTGACGGTGGCGGTGGTCGACATCGGCGCGACCATGACCACCCTCAGCGTCCTGCACAACGGCAAGATCATCTACACCCGCGAGCAGTTGTTCGGCGGCCGGCAACTGACCGAGGAAATCCAGCGTCGTTATGGCCTGACAATCGAGCAGGCGGGGTTGGCGAAAAAGCAGGGCGGCCTGCCTGACGACTACGTCAGCGATGTGCTGCAGCCGTTTCGCGAAGCACTGGTGCAACAGGTGTCGCGTTCATTGCAATTCTTCTTCGCTTCCGGGCAGTACAACGCGGTCGATCACATTCTGCTCGCCGGTGGCACGGCGTCGGTGCCGGGGCTGGATCGCTTGATCGAGCAGCGCCTGGACACGCCGACGCAAGTGGCCAATCCATTTTCCGCCATGGCCTTGAGCAGCAAGGTCAACGCCGGAGCCCTGGCCAGTGACGCGCCGGCCCTGATGATTGCCTGCGGGCTCGCGCTCAGGAGTTTCGACTGATGGCGCGGATCAACCTTTTACCCTGGCGCGAGGAGCGCCGCGAAGAGCGGCGCAAACGCTTCCTGCTGGCGTTGATCGGCGTAGTGGCCGGTTCGGTGGGGGCGGTGTTTATCGCCGACCAGATCTTCAGCGCCGCCATCGATCGGCAAGTCGCACGCAACGATTACATCGGCAAGCAGATTGCCGTAGTCGACGAGCGGATCAAACAGATCAGTGACCTCAAGGCGCACCGCCAGCAACTGGTCGAGCGCATGCGCATCATCCAGGATCTGCAGGGCAACCGGCAGGTCAGCGGGCGTATCTTCGATCAATTGGCGCGAACGCTGCCGGACGGCGTTTATTTCACTGACGTGAAAATGGCCGGAAAAATCCTTTCGATCAGTGGCGCCGCCGAGTCGAACAATCGTGTCTCCGAGTTGATGCGCAATCTGGACGCCTCTGACTGGTTCGATGCACCGAGCCTGACTGAGGTCAAAGCGACTTCCGCCGATCAACTGGAGCAGGCCAATGTCTTTCAGTTGACCGTTCGTCAGACTCAGCCGAAGACGCTGGAGGACGAGCAATGAAACCGTCCGACTGGCTGGAAAGCTTGCGCAACATCGACTTCAACGACCTCGACACCAGCAACATCGGCTCTTGGCCAGGCGCGGTCAAAGCCATCGCCGGGGCGTTGTTGATGGTGCTGGTGTTGGCGCTTGGCTATAACTTTTTCATCAGTGACATGGAAAACCAGCTTGAGCTCAAGCGCGAGGAGGAAACCACGCTCAAGGAGCAGTTCGCCAGCAAGGCGCATATTTCCGCCAATCTGGAGCTGTACACCCAACAGATGAAGGAGATGGAAAACTCCTTCGGCGTGTTGCTGCGACAGTTGCCCAGCGACACCGAGGTACCGGGCCTGCTGGAAGACATCACGCGTACCGGGCTGGGCAGCGGCCTTGAGTTCGAAGAAATCAAACTGCTTCCGGAGGTCACCCAGCCGTTCTACATCGAGCTGCCGATCCAGATCACCGTCACCGGCGCCTATCACGACCTCGCCACTTTCGTCAGTGGTGTGGCCGGGTTACCGCGCATCGTTACCCTGCACGACTTCGAACTGGCGCCGGCCAATAAAGAAGGCGGGCCGAAACTGCGCATGAGCATCCTCGCCAAGACGTACCGCTATAACGACAAGGGGCTGCAGAAATGAGCCCGACTCGTTATTTCGCACTGGCAGTGGTGTTGCTGGCATTGAGCGGTTGTGGTGGTGGCGATGATTTCAGCGATCTCGATGCCTACATGAATGAAGTGCGGTTGCGCCCGGCGGGCAAGATCGAGCCCACGCCGACATTCCGCTCTTACCCGACCTTTACTTACAGCGCCGCCAACCTGCGCAGTCCCTTTTCGCGCCAGGTGCGCGTCGATCTGGCCGGGCAAAGGCACGGCTCGCGCAACGTCAAACCCGACCCCAATCGGGTCAAGCAATACCTCGAAGGTTTCAACATCGAGCAGTTCGAGATGGTCGGCACGATTGCCAACGCCACTGGCTCTTTTGCGCTGTTGCGTGGAGCTGGCGGTGTGCATCGGCTGAAAGTCGGCGATTACCTGGGACGCAACGACGGTCGCATCGTGGCCATCAGCGCCACTCAGGTCGATGTGGTCGAAATCGTCCCCGACGGCGAAGGCGCCTGGCTGGAACGTCCGCGCACCATTCCTTTGAAAGAGCACTCATAGTGGAAGTCGAACAATGAACAGGATTTTCTCCACCCTCGGTTTTTCGCTATGGATAGCGCTGATGTCGCCGATGGTACTCGCGGCCAATCTGAAGACGCTGGACGTGGCGGCGTTGCCGGGTGACCGCGTCGAACTGAAGCTGTCGTTCGATGGCCCGCCGCCGCAACCCAAGGGCTACATCACCGATTCACCGGCGCGAATCGCGCTGGATCTGCTCGGGGTTGCCAGTCGGTTGGCCAGCAAGAACCTCGACCTGGGCAGTGGCAACGCGCGCACGGCCACGGTGGTTGAGGCCAAGGATCGCACGCGGTTGATCGTCAGCCTCACCCAGCCAGCGCCTTACAACACGCGAGTCGAAGGCAACAATCTGTTCGTGGTGGTCGGTCAGGGGGCGCCGGCAAGCGCTCCCCGTCCCGCCGCTGTTGCTCCAGTGCGCGCGACTGCGGCAGGGGCTCCCGCCAAAGCGTTCGTGCCGAAAACCAAAGCCATTCGCGGCGTGGACTTTCAGCGCGGCACCGCAGGCGAAGGCAATGTGGTCATCGACCTGTCCGACCCGACCATCGCTCCGGATATTCAGGAACATGACGGCAAGATCATCCTCAGCTTCGCCCGCACGCAATTGCCCGACAAGCTGCGGGTACGCCTCGACGTCAAGGATTTCGCCACGCCCGTGCAGTTCGTCAACGCTGCTGCAACAGGCGATCGCGCGATCATTACCGTTGAGCCCAGCGGTACCTTCGACTATTCCACCTACCAGACCGACAACAAGTTGACCGTCAGCATCCGTCCGATGACCGTCGACGATCTGCAAAAGCGCAACGCCGATCGTCAGGCCTACGTCGGCGACAAGCTGTCGCTGAATTTTCAGGACATCGACGTGCGCTCGGTGCTGCAACTGATCGCCGACTTCACCAACCTCAATCTGGTGGCCAGCGATACGGTGCAGGGCGGCATCACTCTGCGTCTGCAAAATGTGCCATGGGATCAGGCGCTGGATCTGGTGCTGAAAACCAAGGGGCTGGACAAGCGCAAGATCGGCAATGTGCTGCTGGTCGCCCCGGCAGACGAAATCGCCGCCCGCGAGCGCCAGGAGCTGGAGTCGCAAAAACAGATCGCCGAACTGGCGCCGCTGCGCCGTGAACTGCTGCAGGTGAACTACGCCAAGGCTGCCGACATCGCCAAGCTGTTCCAGTCGGTGACCAGCGCCGAAGCGAAAATCGACGAGCGCGGCTCGATCACCGTCGACGAGCGAACCAACAACATCATTGCCTACCAGACTCAGGACCGGCTCGACGAACTACGGCGAATCGTGGCGCAACTGGATATTCCCGTGCGTCAGGTGATGATCGAGGCGCGAATCGTCGAAGCCAACGTCGATTACGACAAGAGTCTGGGCGTGCGCTGGGGTGGGTCGATCCAGAACAAGGGCAACTGGAACACTTCCGGCGTCAGTAACGGCTCGTCGACCACCATCGGCACCCCGGGCAGCACCAGCACCAATTCGCCGTTCGTCGACATGGGCACCGTCAACAATACTTCGGGGATTGGCATTGCCTTCATCACCGACAACGTTTTGCTCGATCTTGAGCTGACTGCCATGGAGAAAACCGGCAATGGCGAAATCGTCTCGCAGCCCAAGGTGGTGACTTCCGACAAGGAGACCGCGAAGATCCTCAAGGGCACCGAAATTCCTTATCAGGAGGCCAGCTCAAGTGGCGCCACTTCGGTGTCGTTCAAGGAAGCTTCGCTGTCGCTGGAGGTGACGCCGCAGATCACCCCGGACAACCGCATCATCATGGAGGTCAAGGTCACCAAGGACGAGCCTGATTACCTGAACAAAGTGCAGGATGTACCGCCGATCAAAAAGAACGAGGTCAACGCCAAAGTGCTGGTAAACGACGGCGAGACCATCGTGATTGGGGGCGTTTTCTCAAATACTCAAAGCAAGGTCGTAGATAAGGTGCCATTTCTTGGCGATGTGCCGTATCTTGGCCGCCTTTTCCGGCGTGATGTGGTTTCGGAGAAAAAATCCGAGCTGCTGGTATTTCTCACTCCGCGTATCATGAATAACCAGGCGATTGCTGTGAGTCGTTGATTCTGTGCGAAATTTGATTCTTGTAGGACCGATGGGGGCTGGAAAAAGCACCATCGGCCGATTACTGGCCAAAGAGCTGCGCCTGCCGTTCAAAGATTCCGACAAGGAAATTGAACTGCGTACGGGCGCCAATATCCCGTGGATCTTCGACAAGGAAGGCGAGCCCGGCTTTCGCGATCGTGAGCAGGCGATGATCGCCGAGCTGTGCGCGTTCGACGGCGTGGTACTGGCGACTGGCGGCGGTGCGGTGATGCGTGACGCCAATCGCAAGGCTCTGCATGAGGGCGGTCGTGTGGTGTATCTGCACGCCTCCGTCGAACAGCAGGTTGGCCGCACCTCCCGCGACCGCAACCGGCCGTTGCTGCGCACTGCCGATCCGGCGAAAACCCTGCGTGATCTGCTCGCTATCCGTGATCCGCTTTATCGGGAAATCGCCGATCTGGTGGTGGAAACCGACGAACGGCCGCCGCGCATGGTCGTGCTCGACATTCTCGACCGCCTGGCGCAGCTTCCTCCCCGTTAAAGCATCGCCTGAAATGCGCTATCCTCGGCGTCCTGTCACCGCCCGCCGAGGTTGTGGCGGATGGCGTGCGAGCGGCGTAATACCCGCTATAGGCCGCAGACAACCAATAATTCAGGGCAGGACGCCTGCTTTCCATCTTCACTGTGGGGACACATGCAGACACTCAAGGTCGATTTAGGCGAGCGCAGCTACCCGATTCATATTGGCGAAGGTTTGTTGGATCAGCCCGAGCTGCTGGCGCCGCATATTCATGGGCGGCAGGTGGCAATCATCTCCAACGAGACCGTTGCGCCGCTCTATCTCGAACGTCTGACTCGCAGCCTTTCGCAGTTTTCGGTGATTTCCGTGGTTTTGCCCGACGGCGAGGCGTTCAAGAACTGGGAAACCCTGCAACTGATCTTTGATGGCTTGCTGACCGCTCGTCATGACCGCCGCACCACCGTAATCGCCCTCGGTGGCGGCGTGATCGGCGACATGGCCGGTTTTGCTGCGGCTTGCTACCAGCGCGGCGTCGATTTCATCCAGATTCCTACCACCTTGTTGTCCCAGGTCGATTCGTCGGTGGGCGGCAAGACCGGGATCAACCATCCGCTCGGCAAGAACATGGTCGGTGCGTTCTATCAGCCGAACGTCGTGCTGATCGATACCGCGTCCCTGAAAACCCTGCCAGAGCGCGAGCTGTCGGCGGGTCTGGCGGAAGTCATCAAGTACGGTCTGATCTGCGACGAGCCGTTCCTGACCTGGCTCGAGGACAACGTCGACGCCCTGCGCGCACTGGACCAGAAAGCCCTGACATATGCCATCGAGCGCTCCTGCGCGGCCAAGGCTGCGGTGGTTGGCGCCGATGAAAAGGAAACCGGCGTACGCGCCACGCTCAATCTCGGCCACACCTTCGGCCACGCCATCGAGACCCACATGGGCTATGGTGTCTGGTTGCATGGTGAGGCGGTGGCGGCTGGCACTGTGATGGCGCTGGAGATGTCCGCGCGTCTGGGCTGGATCAGCGAGCAGGAGCGTGATCGCGGCATTCGTCTGTTCCAGCGTGCCGGTCTGCCGGTGATTCCGCCTGAAGAGATGAGCGAAGCCGATTTTCTCGAACACATGGCAATTGACAAAAAAGTGATCGACGGTCGTCTGCGCCTGGTGCTGCTGCGCCGGATGGGCGAAGCGGTAGTGACCGCCGATTATCCGAAAGAGGTTCTACAGGCCACGCTGGGAGCGGATTACCGCACCCTGGCTCAGCTTAAAGGTTAATAAGATTCCGATGACTAGTTTGCATGCCGACGAGGCGTTCCTCGGCCATTTCCAGTTAAGTCACGACCCCTTCGCGCCGCGGGTGCCGGGCTTCAAATTCTTTCCGGCCCAGCGCAAGCCGGTGCTGGGTCAACTGCATCACCTGGCGCGATACAGCCAGTTGCTGCTGGTGGTCACCGGCCCGCAGGGCAGCGGCAAGACTCTGCTGCGTCAGGCGCTGGTGGCCAGCACCAACAAGCAATCGGTGCAGAGTGTGGTGGTTTCCGCGCGCGGTGCCGGCGATGCCGCGGGCGTGCTGCGTCAGGTCGCTCAGGCGCTGAACGTGGCCCAGGCTGAAGTCGGTGCGATTCTGGATCAGGTGGTGCAACTCGCGCTGACCGGCCAGGAAGTCTATCTGCTGGTGGACGACGCCGAGCAGCTCGACGAATCCGCTCTCGAAGCGCTGATGGCGCTGGGTGCTGGCGCGCCGGAAGGTCGCCCGCATGTGTTCCTGTTCGGTGAGTCGTCGCTGATCGCTCAGCTTGAGGCTTTGCACCTTGAGGAAGAGCGTTTCCACGTCATCGAATTGCAGCCGTACACCGAAGAAGAGACCCGCGAGTATCTCGACCAACGGCTGGAAGGTGCAGGCCGGGGTGTCGAACTTTTCACCGCGGATCAGATCTCTGATATTCACGAAAGCTCCGAGGGTTGGCCGGGCAACATCAACCAGGTCGCTCGCGATGCTCTGATCGAAGTCATGATTGCCAGCCGCTCTGCGGTCAAGCGTCCAAGTATGGGGTTCAACATGCCGAAGAAACACGTATTGGCGATTTCCGCCGTCGTTGTGGTCGCGGTCGCCGCCGCCTGGCTGATGCCGGGTCGCAACAAGGCGCCAACCACCGGCGCGCCAGCCAACGAGCAGGCGCAACTGCCATTGGGTCAGGGCGCAGCGAATGGCGGCGCACCGAACGTTGAGTTCGCCGGTAATACGCAGCCGATGCCGTTGCCGCTGGTCGGCAACTCGCAGCCGGTGATGCGCGGTCCGTTGGCCGAAGCGGCTGGCGGGATCACCGAGGGTGACGACGGCGTGCCTTTGGAAGGTTCCAGCGATACACCGCCAACCGTGACCACTTCGGCACCGCCTGCCGGCGTTCCGGCCGGTCCTGCACCGACCCCGGTTCCAGTGCCAGCAGCCAAACCGACCCCGGCACCGACGCAAATCGCCACCGCCAAGCCTGCTCCGGCAGCGCCAGCGGCGAAACCGGCTCCAGCGCCAGCCAAGCCAGTTGTCGCTGCCAAACCGGCCGAGAAGCCGGTTACCGTCGCCAAAGCCGCCGGTAGCAGCTGGTACGCCGGGCAGCCGACCAGCAACTACGTGGTGCAGATCCTCGGCACCAGTTCGGAAGCGACCGCGCAAAACTTCGTCAAGGAGCAGGGCGGCGAGTACCGTTATTTCAAGAAAGTCCTCAACGGCAAGCCTCTCTACGTGATCACCTACGGCAACTTCGCCAATCGTGATGCAGCCGTTTCTGCCATCAAGGCCTTGCCAGCGAAGGTTCAGGCTGGTAAACCTTGGCCTCGCACTGTCGCCAGCGTCCAACAGGAACTGGCAACAACTCGCTGAAGATTCGGCGGCCTTACCCAGGCCGCCTCTCCAAGCACCTCAAAATTTCTACGAGTGCGCGCGTCCTTCCAGGCCGCGTGCCTTGTGGTGTCTGCGTCCCAGTAGTCTTTGAGTCGTTGCGGTCAAAATTAAAAAAGTTTTGACTAGCACAGCAGATCGCTTTAAACCTTTCACAAATGCGACATAGATTTGCGACATTTCGTCGTCAAATTTGTGAGCGTCTGTGTCGCTGTGTACAATGACCACCCTTTTGCCCCCGCTAAGCCGGCGTACGTTCGGCGCGGATCGCAAGTGGTTGAATTGAAAAGAAATTTGCCTCGAAAAGAGGCAGCCTGGTGAGAAAGTGTCTATGAAAGCAGGTCTGTACCAACCAGATGAATTCAAGGATAACTGCGGTTTCGGCCTGATAGCCCATATGCAGGGCGAACCCAGTCATACCCTTTTGCAAACGGCCATTGAGGCCCTGACCTGCATGACCCACCGCGGTGGGATTAATGCCGACGGCAAGACCGGTGACGGTTGCGGTCTGCTGATTCAAAAGCCTGATGCGTTCCTGCGCGCCATTGCTCAGGAAACCTTCAGTGTCGAGTTGCCCAAGCAATACGCTGTGGGCATGGTCTTCTTCAACCAGGATCCGGCCAAGGCCGAAGCCGCTCGCGAAAACATGAATCGCGAGATCCTTGCCGAAGGCCTGCAACTGATCGGCTGGCGCAAAGTGCCGATCGACACCAGCGTCCTCGGCCGCCTGGCCCTTGAGCGCCTGCCGCAGATCGAGCAGGTGTACATCGGCGGTGAAGGCCTGAGCGATCAGGACATGGCGGTCAAGCTGTTCAGCGCCCGTCGTCGCTCGTCGGTCTCCAATGCCGTCGATTCCGACCACTACATCTGCAGCTTTTCGCACAAGACCATCATTTATAAAGGGCTGATGATGCCGGCTGATCTGGCCGCGTTCTATCCAGACCTGAGTGACGAGCGCCTGCAAACCGCGATCTGCGTGTTCCACCAGCGCTTCTCCACCAACACCTTGCCGAAGTGGCCGCTGGCGCAGCCATTCCGCTTCCTCGCCCACAACGGCGAGATCAACACCATCACTGGTAACCGCAACTGGGCACAGGCCCGACGGACCAAGTTCACCAATGATCTGATGGATCTGGAAGAGCTCGGCCCGCTGGTCAACCGTGTCGGTTCCGACTCCTCGAGCATGGACAACATGCTGGAGCTGATGGTCACCGGCGGCATCGACCTGTTCCGTGGCGTGCGGATGATCATTCCGCCTGCATGGCAGAACGTCGAAACCATGGACCCGGATCTGCGTGCGTTCTACGAGTACAACTCGATGCACATGGAACCGTGGGACGGCCCGGCCGGCGTGGTCATGACCGACGGTCGCTACGCGGTGTGCCTGCTCGACCGTAACGGTCTGCGTCCGGCGCGCTGGGTCACCACCACCAACGGTTTCATCACCGTTGCGTCGGAAATCGGCGTGTGGAACTACCAGCCAGAAGACGTGATCGCCAAGGGCCGTGTAGGCCCGGGACAGATCCTCGCCGTGGACACCGAAACCGGGCAGATCCTCGACACTGACGCGATCGACAACCGTCTGAAATCCCGTCATCCCTACAAGCAATGGCTGCGCAAGAATGCCCTGCGCATCCAGGCGACCATGGAAGACAACGACCACGGTTCGGCGTTCTACGACGTCGATCAGCTCAAGCAATACATGAAGATGTATCAGGTCACGTTCGAAGAGCGTGATCAGGTACTGCGCCCGCTCGGCGAACAAGGCTACGAAGCTGTGGGTTCGATGGGCGATGACACGCCGATGGCCGTGCTGTCCCAGCGTGTGCGCACGCCGTACGACTATTTCCGTCAGCAGTTCGCGCAGGTCACCAACCCGCCGATCGACCCGCTGCGTGAAGCGATCGTGATGTCGCTGGAAATCTGCCTCGGTGCCGAGCGCAACATTTTCCAGGAGTCGCCGGAACACGCCTCGCGTGTGATCCTCAGCTCGCCGGTCATTTCCCCGGCCAAGTGGCGCTCGCTGATGAACCTCGACCGCCCGGGTTTCGAGCGGCAGATCATCGACCTCAACTACGACGAAAGCGTCGGCCTCGAAGCGGCGATCCGCAACGTTGCCGATCAGGCTGAAGAAGCCGTGCGAGCCGGGCGTACCCAGATCGTTCTGAGCGACCGCCATATCGCCCCGGGCAAGCTGCCGATCCACGCCTCGCTGGCCACCGGTGCGGTCCACCACCGCCTGACCGAAAAAGGCCTGCGCTGCGATTCCAACATCCTTGTTGAAACTGCGACCGCCCGTGACCCGCATCACTTTGCGGTGCTGATCGGTTTCGGCGCCTCGGCGGTGTATCCGTTCCTGGCTTACGAAGTGCTGGGTGACCTGATCCGTACCGGTGAAGTGCTGGGCGACCTCTACGAGGTGTTCAAGAACTACCGCAAAGGCATCACCAAAGGTCTGCTGAAGATTCTGTCGAAGATGGGTATCTCGACCATCGCTTCGTATCGTGGTGCGCAGCTGTTCGAAGCCATCGGTTTGTCCGAAGAGGTTTGCGACCTGAGCTTCCGTGGCGTGCCGAGCCGCATCAAGGGCGCGCGTTTCGTCGACATCGAAGCCGAGCAGAAAGCACTCGCCACCGAAGCCTGGAGCCCGCGCAAGCCGATCCAGCAGGGCGGTCTGCTGAAGTTCGTCCACGGTGGCGAATATCACGCCTACAACCCGGACGTGGTCAACACCCTGCAAGCCGCTGTGCAGCAGGGCGACTACGCCAAGTTCAAGGAATACACCTCGCTGGTGGACAACCGTCCGGTGTCGATGATCCGTGACCTGCTCAAGGTCAAGACCCTCGACACGCCGCTGGACATCAGCGAAATCGAACCGCTGGAATCGGTGCTCAAGCGCTTCGACTCCGCCGGTATCTCGCTGGGCGCACTGTCGCCGGAAGCTCACGAAGCCCTGGCCGAAGCCATGAACCGCCTCGGTGCGCGTTCCAACTCCGGCGAAGGCGGCGAAGACCCGGCGCGCTACGGCACCATCAAGAGCTCGAAAATCAAGCAGGTCGCGACGGGCCGTTTCGGGGTCACCCCGGAATACCTGGTCAACGCCGAAGTGCTGCAGATCAAGGTCGCTCAGGGCGCCAAGCCGGGCGAGGGCGGGCAACTGCCGGGCGGTAAAGTCAACGGGCTGATCGCCAAGCTGCGTTACGCAGTGCCGGGCGTGACCCTGATTTCGCCACCGCCGCACCACGACATCTATTCGATCGAAGACTTGTCGCAGCTGATTTTCGACCTGAAACAGGTCAACCCGAAGGCGCTGGTCTCGGTGAAACTCGTTGCTGAAGCAGGCGTCGGCACCATCGCCGCTGGTGTGGCCAAGGCCTATGCGGACTTGATCACCATCTCCGGCTACGACGGTGGCACCGGTGCTTCGCCCTTGACCTCGATCAAATACGCGGGCGCACCGTGGGAACTGGGCTTGGCTGAAACCCACCAGACCCTGCGCGGCAATGACCTGCGCGGCAAAGTCCGGGTGCAGACCGACGGTGGCCTGAAAACCGGCCTCGACGTGATCAAGGCTGCGATCCTCGGCGCCGAAAGCTTCGGCTTCGGTACCGCGCCAATGATCGCCCTGGGCTGCAAATACCTGCGCATCTGCCACCTGAACAACTGCGCCACCGGCGTCGCGACTCAGAACGAGAAGCTGCGCAAGGATCACTACATCGGCACCGTCGACATGGTGGTGAATTTCTTTACCTACGTCGCCGAAGAAACCCGTGAGTGGCTGGCCAAGCTCGGCGTGCGCTCCCTCGAAGAGCTGATCGGTCGTACCGATCTGCTGGAAATCCTCGAAGGCCAGACTGCCAAGCAACACCACCTGGATCTGACCCCGCTGCTGGGCAGCGATCACATCCCGGCGGATAAACCTCAGTTCTGCGGCGTTGAGCGCAACCCGCCGTTCGACCAAGGCCTGCTGGCCGAGAAAATGGTCGAGATGGCGACGTCGGCAATCAACGACATGAGCGGCGCCGAGTTCGATCTGGACATCTGCAACTGCGACCGTTCGATCGGCGCACGAATCTCCGGCGAAATCGCACGCAAGCATGGCAACCAAGGCATGGCGAAAGCGCCGATCACCTTCCGCTTCAAAGGCACGGCCGGGCAGAGCTTCGGCGTGTGGAACGCCGGCGGCCTGAACATGTATCTGGAAGGTGACGCCAACGACTACGTCGGCAAAGGCATGACCGGCGGCAAGCTGGTCATCGTGCCGCCGAAGGGCAGCGTCTATCAGACTCAAAACAGCGCCATCATCGGCAACACCTGCCTGTACGGCGCCACCGGCGGCAAGCTGTTCGCTGCCGGCACCGCAGGCGAGCGTTTCGCCGTGCGTAACTCCGGTGCCCACACGGTTGTGGAAGGCACTGGCGATCACTGCTGCGAGTACATGACCGGTGGTTTTGTCTGCGTTCTGGGCAAGACCGGTTACAACTTCGGCTCTGGCATGACCGGTGGTTTCGCCTACGTGCTCGATCAGGACAACACCTTCGTTGACCGGGTCAACCACGAACTGGTGGAAATCCAGCGGATCAGCGGCGAGGCGATGGAAGCCTATCGCAGCCACCTGCAAAACGTGCTGAACGAGTACGTCGCGGAAACCGACAGCGAGTGGGGTCGTGAGCTCGCCGAAAACCTCGATGACTACCTGCGCCGTTTCTGGCTGGTCAAGCCGAAGGCTGCCAACCTGAAATCGTTGCTTTCCAGCACTCGTGCCAACCCGCAGTGATATGCGCCTGAAGAGTTTGATGAGGTTTTAACAATGGCTGAACGTCTGAATAACGACTTCCAGTTCATCGATGTCGGGCGCAAAGATCCGAAGAAGAAACTGTTGCGTCAACGCAAGAAAGAGTTCGTCGAGATCTACGAACCGTTCAAACCCCAGCAGTCGGCCGATCAGGCCCACCGCTGCCTGGGTTGCGGCAACCCGTATTGCGAATGGAAGTGCCCGGTGCACAACTTCATTCCCAACTGGCTGAAGCTGGTGGCCGAAGGCAACATCCTTCAGGCCGCCGAGCTGTCGCACCAGACCAACACCCTGCCGGAAGTCTGCGGCCGGGTGTGCCCACAGGATCGTCTGTGCGAGGGTGCCTGCACCCTCAACGACGGCTTCGGCGCGGTGACCATCGGTTCGGTCGAGAAATACATCACCGACACCGCGTTCGCCATGGGCTGGCGCCCGGACATGTCCAAGGTCAAACCGACCGGCAAACGTGTCGCGATCATCGGTGCAGGCCCGGCGGGCCTCGGTTGTGCCGACGTGCTGGTGCGCGGCGGCGTGACCCCGGTGGTGTTCGACAAGAACCCGGAAATCGGCGGTTTGCTGACCTTCGGCATTCCCGAGTTCAAGCTTGAGAAGACCGTGTTGAGCAATCGTCGCGAAGTCTTCACCGGCATGGGCATCGAGTTCCGTCTGAATACCGAAGTCGGCAAAGACGTAACCATGGAACAACTGCTCGCCGAATACGATGCAGTGTTCATGGGCATGGGCACCTACACCTATATGAAGGGCGGTTTTGCCGGTGAGGATCTGCCGGGCGTTTATGACGCACTGGACTTCCTGATCGCCAACGTCAACCGCAACCTGGGCTTTGAAAAGTCGCCGGAAGACTTCGTCGACATGAAAGGCAAGAAGGTTGTGGTGCTCGGCGGCGGCGACACGGCGATGGACTGCAACCGTACGTCGATCCGTCAGGGCGCCAAGTCGGTGACCTGTGCCTATCGTCGTGACGAAGCGAACATGCCCGGCTCGCGCAAAGAGGTGAAGAACGCCAAGGAAGAAGGCGTGAAATTCCTCTACAACCGCCAGCCGATCGCCATCGTTGGCGAAGACAAGGTTGAAGGTGTGAAGGTGGTCGAGACCCGTCTCGGCGAACCGGACGCCCGTGGCCGTCGTAGCCCCGAGCCGATCCCCGGTTCCGAAGAGATCATCCCGGCCGACGCCGTGGTCATCGCTTTCGGTTTCCGCCCAAGCCCGGCGCCGTGGTTCGAGCAGTTCGAGATCCAGACCGACAGCCAGGGCCGCGTCGTTGCGCCTGAACAAGGTCAGTACAAGCACCAGACCAGCAACCCGAAAATCTTCGCCGGTGGCGACATGGTGCGCGGTTCCGACCTGGTGGTGACGGCGATCTTTGAAGGCCGTAATGCTGCCGAAGGGATCCTCGATTACCTGGGCGTCTAACCCGCGTCCAACTGACTGCAATGCAATACCTGTGGGAGCTGGCTTGCCAGCGATGCAGACACCTCGGTTTCTCAGTCAGACCGAGGTGATGCTATCGCTGGCAAGCCAGCTCCCACAGTGTTTTGTGGTGTTACAAAGTCGGTGTTCCAACGCAATAAATTGACCCGATAGACAAAAGGCTGACCTGTATCCGTGCCTTTTGCGTCGCGCTCTGAGAAAATGCCCGCACTTTTTTTCCGGATGCCGACATGACTGCCCTGAAGAACGACCGTTTCCTCCGCGCCCTGCTCAAGCAACCCGTAGACGTCACCCCCGTGTGGATGATGCGCCAGGCCGGCCGCTACTTGCCGGAATACCGCGCCAGCCGTGCCCACGCCGGTGATTTCATGAGCCTGTGCATGAATCCGGAGTTCGCTTGCGAAGTCACCCTGCAACCGCTCGACCGCTATCCACAACTGGACGCGGCGATCCTCTTCTCCGACATCCTCACCATCCCCGACGCGATGGGCCAGGGCCTGTACTTCGAGACCGGTGAAGGTCCGCGCTTCAAGAAAGTCGTCAGCACCCTGGCTGACATCGAGGCCTTGCCGATCCCAGATCCGCACAAAGACCTCGGCTACGTGATGGACGCGGTCAGCACCATCCGCCGTGAACTCAACGGCCGTGTGCCGCTGATCGGCTTCTCCGGCAGCCCGTGGACGCTGGCCACTTACATGGTCGAAGGCGGCTCGTCGAAAGACTTCCGCAAGACCAAGGCGATGCTCTACGACAACCCGCAAGCCATGCACCTGCTTTTGGACAAGCTGGCGCAGTCGGTGACTTCGTACCTCAACGGCCAGATCATGGCCGGCGCGCAAGCGGTGCAGATCTTCGATACCTGGGGCGGCAACCTGTCGGCGGCGGCGTATCAGGAATTCTCCCTGGCCTACATGAAGAAAATCGTCAGCGGCCTGATCCGCGAGCACGACGGTCGCAAGGTGCCGGTGATCCTCTTCACCAAGAACGGCGGCCTGTGGCTGGAAAGCATCGCCGAGGCTGGCGCCGACGCACTGGGCCTGGACTGGACCTGCGACATCGGCAACGCCCGCGCCCGCGTCGGCGACAAGGTCGCGCTGCAAGGCAACATGGACCCGACCGTGCTCTACGCCAAACCGGAAGCGATCCGCACCGAAGTCGGGCGCATCCTGGCCAGCTACGGCAAGGGCAGCGGCCACGTATTCAACCTCGGCCACGGCATCACGCCTGAGGTTGATCCGGAACACGCCGGTGCGTTCCTGCGCGCGGTGCATGAGCTGTCGGCGCAGTATCACGAATAACTCAGCGACGGCAGTACAAAAAAACCTGTCCCGTGTCATGCGGGGCAGGTTTTTTTTGCCGTTTAGAAAGCTTTGGGTTAATAGTTTCTTATTGTAAGAATTTTTTATTTAGTTGTCGGATTAGTTCCCGTGGCGACTATTCCTGCCGAACCCGGTGATTACTCCTACATAGAACTTTTAACTATCCACGTAAGGTTTCAGGCGTGTGTCCGGCATGGCGTCGAGCACCGTATTAGAGCCTGGCGTCGCGCCAGGCTCGCTTATTTGATATGAGCCTGGAATAACAATGAAAAAATCAATTTTCCGGAGGAGTGCATTGGCAACGTGCACTTCTTCGCTACTCTTGCTGTCGGGCATGCTGGGTTCTTCCGGCGCTGCGGCCCACGGTTATGTGGAGTTCCCTCCATCGCGCGCTTTTCTCTGTCAGAAGGGAATGAACACCGGTTGTGGTGGTGCTCAATATGAACCGCAAAGTGTTGGCGAAACCTTTCAGGGCTTTCCGGCCGGCGTCGGCGGCGCGGAGGGCCAAGGACCGATCGATGGCAAAATCGCCAGTGGCGGACACGAGTTGTTTTCTGCCGTGGACGTGCAGTCCGCCACACGCTGGCAGCTCACCGACATCAAAGAGCGCACTCAGGATTTCCAGTGGCATTACGAAGCTCCACATCCGGTGGCCAAGCACGAGTATTTCATTACCCGTAATGGCTGGAACCCGAATGAATCGCTGAAACGCAGTTCTTTTGAGAGCACGCCTTTTTGTCAGGTCGCGGGTGACTTCCAGATGCCGGTTCCCGGCACCAAGCACCGTTGCAGCATTCCCGAAGACAAAAACGGCCACCACGTCATCCTCGCCATTTGGAGCGTGGGCGATACCAAGATGGCGTTCCACAGCGTCGCTGACGTCAACATCCTTGCCGAAGCCGTTCTGCCGGGTGGCTGGTCTGCTGTCGGCGCCATCGCTGCATCGACGCCACTGCTGACTGGCGACAAGGTCAAGGCCCGTGCCTTTACCGCTTCCGGTGAAAATCCGTCCTACAGCGTTGAAATTTCGATCGACAATGCGCAAGACGCCGAGGCGCAAAACTGGTCGTTCAAACTCGCCGAGCAGATCAACAAGACACACACCCTGATCCGCGCTGGCGTGCGTGATGAAAACGGCAACATCGAAGCGATCCGCGGCAGCAACACGTTGTACGCGCAAAAAGAAAGCGGCGTCGTCCGCTACGAAGTGCAGTTACTGATGAAAGAGGACGCCGACGCCCGCCTGTCGGTGGCCTCGCAACAAGCGGAATATGTAATCGACAAAGGCAAAACCAAAGTCGACTTCAGCCTGATGTCCAACCGCAAAATGAATGTCGAAGCCAACCTGTTCAACGAGCAGAACAAACTGGTCGGCACCACCACCGCACAAGCAGACAGCGGCGCAACCTGGCTGACCATGGACATCC
The DNA here is from genome assembly GCF_058786735.1 of Pseudomonas sp. FW305-7. Lineage (NCBI taxonomy): Bacteria > Pseudomonadati > Pseudomonadota > Gammaproteobacteria > Pseudomonadales > Pseudomonadaceae > Pseudomonas > Pseudomonas sp. FW305-7. Next base: position 219,879 of record NZ_JBYSZA010000007.1, on the reverse strand, counting down.
GCAGCAATCCCGGCCCGCACACTCTGACCCTGGTCGGCACCACGCTGGATGGTCGCACCACCCGTCAGGACACCCAGCCTGTCAACGTCACCGGTGAAGGCGCTGGCGCCGATTATGACTTCCTGTTCCCTGAAGGCCTTAGCGACTACACCGCCGGCACCAAGGTACTGCAGCCGAAAACCAACGAGGTCTTCGAGTGCAAGCCATTCCCGGCTTCTGGCTATTGCAAGCAGTACAAACCTGAGGCGAACGGTTTTGAACCGGGCGTGGGCGAACACTCGCATGCGGCGTGGAACAAGCTCTAAGGCTCCTCCCGTGTAATTACGTCAGACGACCGTCCAGGTCGTCTGATCGCTGGTGGTTTTCAGGGGCGATTCAAATGGCGCTTTCGGTTTATTCCAAGCAACAAATACTGCTGCACTGGGTGTCGGCAGCTGTAATCCTGTGGACGCTGGTCACCGGGTTTTATGTGGCTAACGTCAACGTGGCCAACGACACCAAACAATGGGTGGCCGGGGTCAATGTGTCGCTGACCACGCTGTTCATTCCGGTGTTCTGCTGGCGGCTGGTGGTGTTTATCAGCCATCTGCGACATGAACGCATGTCGCAGTTTTCTTCGGCAAAAATGCTTGCGATGTTTGTCCATCGGCTGATCTATCTGTTGGTGGCCGTGGTGCTGTTGAGCGGGGTGCTGATGATGGATCGGCCGATCCCTGTATTTGGCCTGCTCGAATTCCCCCAGCCGCTGGACGATGTGGCGCTGACTGACGGCTTTTTCGTACTGCACATCTGGGCCTGCACGGTGCTGGCGGTGCTGGTGGCGATGCACATTGGCGCGGTGATTCTGCACGAGCTGCGCGGTTATCGCGTACTGCGGCGCATGTCGTGGCGCTCGCGCGTTCGGCAGGCGTGCGGGCGCATCGGATGAGCCGTCAGTGAGACTTTTATCGCTGTCGGGACTGTGGGCGCTGCCGTTCGCGTGTGCCGCGTTTCTCGCTTGGCAGGAATGGACATTTCGCAGTGCGCAACGTCTGCCGGCACCGGTCGCTGTGCCGCTGCCGGCATCGCCCGCGCTGGCGCCGTTGAACACCGCAGCCGTGGCGACGGTGTTCGGGCTCGCTGCGCCAACCGCACTTCGGCCAAGCGCCGAGTCGTTGACTCTGCAAGCGACTTTCGCCGTCGACAGTGGTTTGTCGAAAGCCCTGATAAGCGTTGCTCAAGGGGCGCGGTTATATCGGGTCGGCGATGACTTGCCGGGCGGCAGCGTGCTGCGTCGGGTCGAGGCGCAACATGTGGTGCTGTGGAACAAGGGCCGGGAGGAATCGTTGCCTCTCGCACCTTCTGCCAGTGCGTTTCTCAAGCGTTTGCCCGCATCCACCGAGGCAGACCCCGCTGGCATTTCTGCCCGTTTTCTACGCCCGCTCGCCGGGCAGTCAGAGTGATCACATTGATGAACAGCTTGATTGGCGCGCAAGCCTTGCGCGCCCTGTTGGTTTGCGCCGTGTTGGTGACGCCGCTCCTCAATCGCCCAGTGCACGCCGGGGAACAGCGCTGGCAGTTGGCGATGAATCAGGCCGAACTGCGCGACATCGTCGAAGAGATCTCGGCGATTCTCGGCACCACCGTGGTGCTCGACCCGCGCGTCTCGGGACGCATTACCGTCATGTCCCGTCAGGCGCTGGATCGCGAAGGCGTACGGCGCTTGTTCTACTCGGTGCTGGACGCGCACAACTTCACGGTGATCGATGAGGGCGACCGCATCCTCATTACCCCGGTGGCAGACGTGAAAACCCGTGCTGGACAGGCTGCCAGTGAGCGCGTCACCCCCGCGCAATTCATTACCCAGGTTATCGAACTCAATACCAGCAGCGCTGCCGATCTCGCCGCGCTGATCCGCCCGTTGGTGTCGGCCAATGGCTACCTTGGCCCATCCGTTTCGGCCAACGCTTTGGTAATCACTGACACCAGCGCCAACGTCAAACGCATTAGCCAGGTGGTGCGCCAACTCGACGGGGGGCAGCAGGATCAGCACACAGTGGTGTCGCTGCGCTTTGCTCAGGCCAGTGATATCGCCACGGTGATCGAGTCCTCATTGGGCAAGCGCAATGCTGACTCGCTCATTCAGGTGCTGGCCGATGTCAGAACCAACCGCTTGATCGTCATCGGCCCGCTCGCCGTGCGCCAGCGCTTGACCGAGCTGATTCGCCAACTCGATGTCCCCGCCACCGCCAGCCTCGATACCGCGCGGGTGATTCGTTTGCGCCATAGCGACGCCAAGCAGTTGGCGCAGGTGCTGGAAAGCATGGGCCAGAATCGCAAGGCGCCGGCGGCCCTCAACGGCAGGGACGCAGCTGCTGCGACGCCGTTCATGCTCAAGGCCGACGAAAGCCAGAATGCGCTGGTGCTGATTGCCGAACCGGCTCAGGTCCGAACCATCGAGAACATCGTCCGCGAGCTGGATCAGCCGCGTGCGCAGGTGCTGATCCACGCCGCTATCGTCGAAATCTCCGGCGATATCGCCGATGCCGTGGGCGTGCAGTGGGGTTTGAACACCGGCGACGCGAAAGGCTTTATCAACTTCCCCGGCACCGACATTCCCATTGTCGGCGGACTGAAGTTCGACGAGAAAAAATCGGCGCCCGACGGTGCGATTCTGCAATTGGGCGGCGACCGTTTCGGCGCGTTGATTTCGGCACTGGCGAGCAACACGCGGAGCAATCTGCTGTCCACGCCGAGCCTGCTGACCCTGGATAATCAGCAAGCGGAAATCATTGTCGGGCAGAACGTGCCGTTCAAGACCGGATCCTACTCTACCAACAGCAGCGGGGCGGATAACCCGTTCACCACGGTCGAACGCAAAGACGTCGGCATCAGCCTGAAAATCAAACCGTACATCAACGAGGGTGCGACCCTGCGTCTGGAAGTCGAGCAGGAAGTCTCGGACATCGCGCCTTCAGTAACAGGCATCGACTCCTCGGATCTGATCACTAACAAGCGCGCCCTGAAAAGCACGATTCTCGTCGACGACGGCGAAATCATCGTCATTGGCGGGCTGATCCGCGACAGCGTGCGCACGCAGAAAAGCGGTGTGCCGTTGCTGCGCGATATTCCGTATCTCGGCGCGCTGTTTCGCTGGAGTCGCGACACCCAGACCAAAAGCAATCTGATGGTGTTCCTGCGCCCGACCATCGTCCGCAGCCGTGAGGATCTCTCGGGCATCAGTCAGCAGCGCTACAACACTTTGCGCGACCTGAGTCAGCCAAAGGCCGGGGAGAGCAACTCGCTATTGCTGCCGGCCGAAGCGCGACAGTTGTTTGAGCCGGCAACGGTGGCGCCATGAGTGCCGCGTTGGCACTCCTGCCATTCGGTTTCGCCCGACGATTTGGCGTGCTGCTGGAAGGCACGGGCACGCAGGCCCGCGTGCTCATGCGAGCCGACACGCCGCTGACGGCGCTGGCCGAAGTGCGCCGCTTGTGCGCTCGCGAACTGCCGATCGAGATACTTGCGCAGGAGTCGTTCGCCGCGCGGCTGGCCGCGACCTATCGCGAAGGACATAGCGCTGCGCAACAGGTCGCGCAAGGGCTGGACGATGAGCTCGATCTGCTCAGCCTCGCCGAACAGGTGCCGCAGACCGCTGACCTGCTGGAGCAACAAGGCGACGCGCCAGTGATCCGCCTGATCAATGCGCTGCTTAGCGAAGCCGTGCGCGCACAGGCCTCGGACGTCCATCTGGAAACCTTCGAACAGTACCTTTCGGTACGCATGCGCGTCGACGGTCAGTTGCGCGAAATGCTCAGGCCAAGACGTGAACTGGCGACGTTGCTGGTGTCGCGGATCAAGGTCATGGCGCGGCTCGACATCGCCGAAAAACGCGTGCCGCAGGACGGCCGGATTGCCTTGCGTCTGGCCGGGCACGAAGTCGATGTGCGCGTCTCGACATTGCCGTCGGCGCACGGCGAACGTGTGGTGCTGCGCTTGCTCGATAAGCAAGCCGGGCGTCTGCAACTGCAACGTCTGGGCATGCCGGACGACACTCTCGCTACCCTGCAAAGCCTGCTCGCCAGGCCGCATGGGATTTTGCTGGTGACCGGGCCGACCGGTTCCGGCAAAACCACCAGTCTCTACGCGGCGTTGAGCAGCCTCAATGATCCGTCGCGCAACATTCTCACGGTCGAGGATCCGATCGAATATCACCTGCCGGGGATCGGCCAGATGCCGGTCAATCCGAAGGTGGAAATGACCTTCGCGCGCGGCTTGCGCGCCATTCTTCGTCAGGATCCGGACGTGGTGATGGTGGGTGAAATCCGTGATCGCGAGACCGCGCAGATTGCCGTGCAAGCCTCGTTGACCGGACATCTGGTGCTGTCGACCTTGCACACCAACAGTGCGGTCGGCGCGGTGACGCGACTGAGCGACATGGGCGTGGATGCGTATTTGTTGGCCTCGTCGCTGGTCGGTGTGCTTGCGCAACGCTTGTTGCGCACGTTGTGCGTGCATTGCAAGGCGCCGTACTTTGCCGACGCTGCGACCTGTCATCGGCTGGGGCTGGATCCCTTATTGGCGGCGCCGCTTTTTCGTGCGCAGGGCTGTGAGCATTGCCAGCACGGTTATCGCGGGCGCATCGGCATCTACGAACTGATCAGCATCACCGATGCGGTTGCCGCGCTGATTCATCAGGGCGCCAGCGAGCGCGAGCTGATTGACGCAACGCGCAAGGAGTCTCGCAGCCTGTTTCAGGCCGGCCGGCAACGTGTGCTCGACGGCGAGACCAGCGTCGATGAGTGGTTGCGCGTGACGCAGGAGGATTAATCGATGCCGACCTTCGATTACCGCGCCGACAATGCTCAGGGCCACCGCTGCCGTGGCAGACTCGAAGCGGAAAACGCCCGGCACGCGCGACAGTTGTTGCGTGAGCGCGGACTGTGGCCGTTGCAACTCAAGGAACTGCGAGGCAATGGCAGCGGCCATGGAGCGTGGCGCGCCGGTCGCTTGAGCGTTGCCGATCTGGCGCTGCTGACCCTGCAATTGTCGACGCTGGTACAGGCCGGTTTGCCGCTGGAAGAAGCGCTGGAAGTGGTCGCCCGCCAGACCGCCAAGCGGCGCGTTGCCGGTTTACTGTGGGCAGTGCGCGGGCGGGTCATGGAAGGGCACGCGCTGGCCGTCGCGTTAAGCCGGTTTCCTGCGGCGTTTCCCGAGTTGTTCCGCGCCACGGTGGCGGCGGGTGAGCGCTCTGGCCATCTCGGTCATGTGCTGGAGCAACTGGCTGTTTACACCCAGGCGCGCCAGGCATCGCGACAAAAGATTCAGATGGCGCTGATCTATCCCTCGATTCTGATGTTCGCCAGCGTGGCCATCGTCGGTTTTCTGCTCGGCTACGTGGTGCCGGACGTGGTGAAAATTTTCGTCGACAGCGGTCAGCCGTTGCCCTGGTTGACCCGCGCACTGATCAGCCTCAGCGACGGTGTGCGCCAGTTTGGTCTGGTATTTCTCGGCGGCAGCCTGGCGCTGTTCAGTGGCTGGCGCTGGAGTTTGCGTCAGCCGCTCTGGCGGCTGCGCTGGCATGCGCTGGCGTTAAATATTCCGCTGCTCGGCACGTTGCTGCGCGCCATGGAAGCGGCGCGATTCGCCAGCACGTTGGCGATCCTCGGCAAGAGCGCCGTGCCCTTGGTCGATGCGCTGGAAATCGCCGCCGCCGTGATCGGCAATCAGACCATTCGCGGGCGTATGAGCGAGGTCGCCCGCTCGGTGCGCGAAGGCTCGACGCTGACCCGCAGCCTGGAACGCAGCGGCGATATCCCGCCGATGATGCTGCACATGATTGCCAGCGGTGAACGCGCCGGCGAGCTCGACGCCATGCTCGCCCGCGCCGCCGAACAACAGGAGGCGAGCCTCGCTGCGCGCATCGCGCTGATGGTGAGTCTGTTCGAGCCGGCGATGTTGCTGGTGATGGGCGCGGTGGTGCTGCTGATCGTCCTCGCCATCCTCCTTCCGATCCTCAGTCTCAACCAATTGGTGAATTGATCCATGGCTCTTTTGCACAGAAAAACATCGGCCGCGCAGCGCGGTTTCACCCTGATCGAAATCATGGTCGTGGTGGTGATCATCGGCATCCTTGGCGCAATTGTCGTGCCGCAATTCATGAGCCGGCCGGATCAGGCGAAAACCACGGCGGCGAAGATCGATATTCAAGCAATCGCCACGGCGCTGGAGATGTATCGCCTCGACAACGCGCGATATCCCACGACGCAGCAGGGCCTCGAAGCGTTGGTCAAGCGCCCCTCCGGGACACCGGCGGCACGTAACTGGAACCCTGCCGGTTATCTGAAAAGTCTGGCGCGCGATCCCTGGGGTACGCCGTACCAGTACCTCAACCCCGGTACGCGTGCGGCGGGTGGCGGTTACGACTTGTATTCGCTGGGCTCCGATGGCGTCAGTGGCGGTGAAGGCCACGCCGCCGATATCGGCAACTGGGCCATCGATTGATGCGCCAGCGCTGCCGGGGTTTCACCTTGCTGGAATTGATGGTGGTCATGGTGCTGATCGGCGTGTTGCTGGGTATGGTCGGCCTGGTGGGCGGGACCAATCCGGCGCAAGTGGCGCGGCAGGAGGCGAGCCGGCTGGCTCGGCTGATCGAGCAATTTCGCGAGCGGGCAGTGCTGGAAGGACGGGAGTTTGGTGTGGGTTTTAGTCTGGAAGGTTATCGCGTTCTCCAGCTCGGCGAGAAAGGCTGGCAGCCGTTGCTGCCCTTGCAAGCATGGCCGCCGGAACTGCAGCCGCGACTTACCGTGGAGGGCCTGCCGGTGCGCTTGGCGAACAGTGCGCAGCTGCCGCAATTGTTGATTCTCAGCAGTGATGAAATCAGCGCATTTACCATGTTTCTAGTAACTCGTGAGCGAGTTTGGGCGAATTTGTCTTCGGACGGTTTGAGTGAGATCTCACTCGATGAGTGACCGACCGACGATCACTCGCATGCGAGGTTTCACGCTGCTGGAAGTCATGGTCGCGCTCACGATTTTCGCCGTACTCGCAGCGGCGATATTGTCGGCGAGCCGTTACGTGGTGCAGCAGAGCGGCGCCGCTGAGCAACGGCTTTTCGCCGCGTGGCTTGCGGATAATCATCTAAATGAGTTGCGCCTGAAAAACGACTGGGTCGCCGGACAACAGCAGCAGATTGTGCACATGGATCGCCGCGACTGGCGCCTTCGATCATATCTGCGCGTGGGCGAAATGCCGGGGCTGTTCACGGTGGAGCTGGAAGTCAGTCTCGGCGACAGCGATCAACTGTTGTATCGCACGTCTGCGCGGTTGCAGGGCCGCCATGAATAACCAGCGCGGATTCACCTTGTTGGAACTGGTGATCGCAATGGCGATTTTCGCTCTGCTCGGTCTCGCCAGCTGGCGCCTGTTCGACAGCGTGGTGCGCGTGCAACACGCGACGGCGAGCCATGAGCGCGGCTTCAGAAGTTTGCAACGGGCAGTCGCGGTGATCGAGCGCGATCTGCTGCACATCACCGAACAGCCTATCGTCTTGAGTGCCGGGCAACTGAGTGTGCAACGCAGCAACTGGCGCAATCCACTGGATCAACCACGCAGCGAACGCCAGGAGCTGACATATCGCCTGCTCGACAGTGTGCTGTGGCGAGAGAGCCGCGCCGAAGGATCGCTGACCGTACAGCGGCAGAAGTTGCTGGAGGAGGTTGTCGATCTGCGCTGGCGGTTGCTGGGTGGTTCTGCGGGCACACCTTTGACGCTGGAGTTTCTGGTCTCGACCCGACGCTATGACGGCATTCGCCGGGTACTTTTGCTGCCGGGAGCATTGCCATGAAACACCGGCAACAAGGGCTGGCGTTGATCAGCGTGATGCTGGTGCTGAGTCTCGCCTTGCTGATCACCAGTGGCATGTTGCGTAGCCACCGAATGTCGTTGCAGAGCAGCGCGCAACAGCTGCAAACCCTGCACTTGCGTCAGTGGGCGGTGGAGGGAGAGCTCTGGGCGCTGCGGCGTTTGCACAAGGCTGTTGTGGATCAGCAAAACCATGCCGAGATGCTCCTGGACTGGCCCCAAGACATTCCTGAACTGGGCCGCGAAGACACGCAAGTCGAGGTGCACATCGAAGACCTGTCGGCGCGTTTCAATCTCAACGCATTGCTGCATCAGGGGCAGATTGATGCGGTGACGCTGGAGCGCTGGGCGCGGTTGCTCGAATTGCTGGAGCTGCCTGCGCTGCAGCCGAGCCAGGTCGGCCAGTTATCCGAGGTGAGCCAATTACGTTTGCTGCCAGGTTTCGACGCACCAATGCTGCGGCGTCTGGAACCGTGGGTGGCGCTGCTGCCCACGGATGCGACGCTGAATGTCAACACGGCACCGGCGTTGTTGCTGCGTGTGCTCGAGCTGGAACCGGATGTGGCTGACGCTCTTGTTCGCCAACGTTCGACGACCTCCTGGCACAGCGTTCAGGCGTTTAGCGCCGACCCTTTGATCGCCGATACCGGAATCAATACACATGGGCTCGGCGTCGACAGTCGCTGGCATCGCATCACCGTACGCGTGGTGCAAGAACAGCAGGTGCTGACGCTGAACACTGACGTCGAATTCGTCACGAAAACCGCCCGATTGAAAGTCGTGCAACGCCGTTTGCTTCCTTCCCGCGGCATCGAGATAACGCAATGAAAAACTGGCTTTACCTGACCGCCGAAGGGCTTGCGCACCTGTCGTCCGACTGGCCTTGTTGCCTGTGGTCGCACGCCGGCGAACAACAAACGATGCCGCTGCACCAAGCGGTACAAGTGCTGCACGGGAAAAAAATCGACCTGTTGCTGCCCATCGAATCTTGCAGCTGGCTGCGCAGCGAACCCTGGCCCGGGCGACGTGCGCCGACCGCGCAGGCGCTTGCGTTTGCCGTCGAAGAGCAGCTTGGCGAAGTGCTCGACAATGTGCATTTGAGCATGGGTCAAGCGGATGGCGAGCGACGTTACCCGTTGATGGTCATCGCTCGCGAGCGCTTGGCGGCCGTTTTGTCGTTGCTCGCCGAAAGTGGTCTGCAAGTGCGCTCGGTGTTCGTCGATGCCGATTTGTTGCCAATGAATCAGCCTGCTGGTGTCCGCTGGTTCGGGCGCTGGTTGCTGGGCGGGGCGTTACCGGCCCGACTTGCAGTGACAGAGGAGGGATTGCTGGCGTTGAAAGGTGTGTTGCCCGAGAGCATGGTTTGGGTCGATGAGCCGGATGATCGGTTATTGCTGGCGGAAGGTTTTCGACAAGCGATCAATCTGCGGCATGGCGAATTCGCCTTGCGGCACTCGCCGCTGCCGTGGCGTGCGTTCTCGGCAGTATTGCTGATCCTGTTGTTGCTGGGTGTGGGCGCCAGCGAAACGCGGTTCCGTTTTCTTGACGACGAAACCCGGCGACTCGCCGAGCACAATGAGCTGCGCTTTCAAACGCTGTATCCCCAGCACGCGCAAACCCTCGATCTGACCGCACAGATGCAGGCGATTCAAAGTGTGCCAGCGCAGTCCCGTGACACCCGGGTTGCGGCGCTGGTCAGGTTGATCGAACAGGTGATTGGCGCCAGTCAGGTGGAGGTCAGGCGCATCGAGTTTGGCGAGGGCGATGGTTGGAGAGTCCAACTGACGGCCAACGGTTTCGCCGAGCTTGAGCAGTTGCGTGAGCGCGGGCGTCAGCAAGGTCTGGCGATCAAGATTGATGGCGCCAGCAAGATCGGCGATCGGGTGACGGCGACACTGACGTGTGAGGCTGGCGTATGAGGTCTGTGATGTTCCTTGAACGATGGCGACGGCTGTCAGGTCGTGAGCGCAACCTGATACTTTTTCTGGCGACGGGTTGCCTTGGCGGCGCAATGTTACTGTGGCTCTGGCAACCGAGCGTGCAACGGCTGGAAGCGGCCGAGCGCCTATATCGTCAGCAACAGACTTTTGCGATTCAACTGAATCGCGCTCAGCCACCGAGCGGTGCCGTGTTCGATGCGAGTCAGCCATTGTCATTACGGATCAGCGATAGCCTCGCCACGGCGGGGCTTGACGTTCAGCAAATGGATACCGACGACGAGCAGATTCGCCTGACCCTCACTGGCCCGCCCGAGCCTTTGCTACTCTGGCTGGACAGGCTTGAGCGTGGCGGTGTGGTATTGCACTCGCTGACGCTTGAGCCGCGCGACAATCTGCTGGAGGCGCGGTTGCTGCTCAGATAGTCGTGCCGGTCAGGGGTGGCAGCTTCGCCAGTTTCAGTGCGACCAGCAGCGCGATCAGCAACAACGCGCCGATGAACAAACCGATGCCGTTCCAGCCGCCAAGGTGCCAGAAGACCCCACCCGCCGTCCCGGCGATGCTCGAACCGGCGTAATAGCTGAACAGATACAGCGAGGACGCCTGTCCCTTGGCCTTCAACGCCCGCCGACCGATCCAACTGCTCGCCACCGAATGTGCACCAAAGAAGCCGAAGGTGAAAATCAGCATGCCGACGATGACCAGCAACAGCGGTGTAAACATCGTCAGTGCCAGACCGACGAACATCAGCGCAATGGTCGCCCACAACACCTTGCGCCGCCCCAGTTTGTCCGCCAGTGAGCCGATCTTCGCCGAGCTGTAGATGCCCGACAGGTACACCACCGAGAGCAAACCGACGAACACCTGATCGAGGTTGTACGGCGCGGCCAACAGGCGATAGCCGATGTAGTTGAACAGCGTGACAAACGCACCCATCAACACGAACGCTTCAAGAAACAGCAGCGGCAACCCGGCATCGCGAAAGTGCATGGTGAAGCCGTCGAGCAGGCTGCGCGGGTGCAGCGAGCGCGAGCGGAAGTTGCGCGACTCGGGCAGGATCTTCCAGAACACCGCCGCTGCAATCAACGCCAGACCGCCGATCACCAGCATCGCCGTATGCCAGCTGACAAAGTCGATCAGCACCCCGGTGATCAAACGACCGCTCATCCCGCCAATCGCGTTGCCGCCAATGTACAAACCCATCGCCAGGCCAATGTGCTGCGGGTGAATTTCTTCGCTCAGGTAAGTCATCGCTACCGCCGCAAGACCGCTCAACGACAGCCCGATCAGCGCGCGCATGATCAACACGCCTTCCCAACTCGGCATCATTGCGCTGGCCATGGTGCACAGGGCTGCGGCGAACAGCGCGGTGACCATCACCGGTTTGCGCCCGACCCGATCGGAAATCGGCCCGGTGATCAGCAGGCCGATGGCGAGCATGCCGGTGGCCACCGAGAGGATCAGGCTGCTCTGCGCCGCATTGATCCCGTACTCGTGGGACAGCAGCGGCATCATTGGCTGCACGCAGTACAGCAGCGCAAAAGTCGCAAATCCGCCACTGAACAGCGCCAGCACCGTGCGCATGAACATCGGCGTGCCTTTTTCGATGTAGATCTCTTGCAGTTCAGCGACGACATCGTCGGCCGCTGCAGGCGGGACTTCATGGGCAAGGGGCGCGACAGCTGTTTTCACTTCAGACCTCGGAGGGCACGGCCAGGCAGGCAATGAAAAAATCATATAGCTGGCTAATGTTTCTATCCAATATATTGTTCGACCTGTTTGATAGCTTTAACGACCTAATGGGGTTTCCATGGAATTGCGTCATCTGCGCTACTTCATCGCTGTTGCCGAAGAATTGCACTTTGGCCGCGCCGCCCAGGTGCTGGGGATTTCTCAGCCGCCGCTGAGCCAGCAGATTCAGGCGCTGGAGCAAGAGGTGGGCGCACGGCTGTTCGAGCGCACCAATCGTCGGGTCGAGTTGAGTGAGGCCGGGCGGTTGTTTCTGGAAGAGGCGCGGCTGGTGCTGGCACAGGTCGACAAAGCGGCGGACGTCGCCCGGCGTGCGCAACTCGGTGAGCTCGGGGAATTGAAGATTGGCTTCACCTCATCGGCGCCGTTCAACTCGACCATTCCGCAGGCGATTTTCTCTTTCCGTCAGCGCTTTCCGGCGGTGCACCTGAACTTGCGTGAGATGAGCAGCACCCAAGTGGCCGAGTCACTGGTGGACGAATCAATCGAGGTCGGCATCATGCGTCCGCTGGGTTTGCCGGATTCCTTGAGTGTGGTCGAGTTGATGCGCGAACCTTTGGTGGCGGTACTGAGCGCCAAGCATCCGTTGGCTCAAGGCAGCGAGGATGGCCTGTTTCTTTCGGCGCTGGCGCTGGAGCCGTTTGTGTTCTTCCCGCGCAGTTACGGCAGCGGCCTCTATGCGCAACTGCTCAGCCTGGCCCGCGATGCCGGGTTCAGCCCCCACTTTGCCCAGGAAGCGGGGGAAGCGATGACGATCATTGGTTTGGTGGCGGCGGGGCTGGGCGTTTCGGTGCTACCGGCGTCCTATCAACGCATGCGCATCGACGGTGTGGTGTATCGGCCGCTGCTCGATCCGGAGGCGATTTCAGCGGTGTGGCTGGTGCAGCGCAAGGATCAGAAATCGCCGATGGCCAAGGCGTTTGTCGAACTGCTCACGCGCAAGGTCGAACAAGCCTGACGGCTGCGCCGCCAATCGCTGCGATGCGGCGACCCGACAAGCCAGCTCCCACATGATTGTGGATGGACACAGAGGATGTGAACACAAACGAAACCTGTGGGAGCTGGCTTGCCAGCGATGACGTCCGTCCAATCACCACAACGCTCAGGGCAACCGCACCAGATCCCCCTTCAACGCCACCCGAGTCACAAAAATCCCCGCCCGACACTCGTAAGTATTCAAATCCTTGCGCACATGCCGGTCGTAATAACTGACGATATTGACCACCGCATTCGCCCCGACCCGCTTGGCCTCGGCTTGCAACTTGATCAGGTTCGATTGCAACACCCACTCGCAGGAATCGTGATCACTCTTGTTGAAACCATTGGTCTTCAGGTCGCTGATCACATCGCGCTGCAACAACCGCTGAGTACCCTGCGGCCCATTCCCGGCCAGATAAAACTTCACACTGCCATCCAGCCGCCCGGCGCGAATAGCGTCCGACAGCACGGTTTCGAAGGGCATGTACATCAGATTGGTGGCATGGCTGGCGCTGGGCAGCAGACTGAAGAGCGTGGCGGCGATCAGGGCTTTCACTTGCATGGTCATCTCCTTGACGGTGAAAGAGAGCAGCGAGTGCTCGACTGATGATGGCTCGCCGTTCTGGCAGGCGTTAAGGGGAGTGGCCTGCTTGAGCGAGTGTAGATGTTGCTGGTGAAGGTGTTCGGTGTGAGTGATTTGCAGCCATACATTTCGAGTTGCGGAACTGCCGTTGGGGAAATTGCTGCTGTCGGGCAGGATCAGTTTTTTCTTGAATGAGTGTCACGGATGCCACTTCGATACCAGCCTAGGGAGGGCAGCGTTCTGATTTGCGATTTCAGGGGTCATGAAGTACCTGAGATGGTGAAAGTCAGGCCTGTCGTTGTAATGCGCAAGCACCGAACGAATAGCTTGCTGGTGACGGTGGTGCCGCTGAGTACCACTGCTCCGGAGCGCTTGCTCGACCATCATCTTGAACTCGCAAGCCACCTTCACGGAGCCAGTCCAACCTGTTGGGCAAAGTGCGGTATGGTTGCGACAGTCAGCCTTTCGCGACTTGATCGAATCAAAAGTCGGGATCGTCAAGGCAAGCGCGTTTACCTGATCTCACATCTTGCAACAGACGAGTTCTACGCCATCAAAACCGCAGTCAGACGGGCGTTGGGACTGTAATGGCAGATGCAGTGGCGCATTGAGGCCAAATGCCAGCCGTTGTCCCTGCCTGTTTTTCGGGCAATACTGCCAGCGTTCCCGAAAGGGGCTTGTGAGACTCTGAGGATCCTGGACAACCAGCCGTCGCAGAGCCAGACAGGTAACTGGCGATGACAAGCCAACCTGTTTGTGAAAGGGCGCCGAAAGGCGCCCTTTGTCGTTTCTACAGCTCAATCAATCAACGTGGGCGAGGTCACCACGCAACGCCACGCTCGACACCACCAGCCCCGCACGGCACTGGAATTTTTCGGTGTCTTTGTACAGGTCGCGCTGGTCGACGCTGGCGATGTTGATCACGGCGTTGGCGTCGGCTTTTTTCGCGGCGTTCTGCAGGGTTGCGAGGGCCGATTGCAGGGCCCAGAAGCAGGCGTCTTCGTCGGATTTGTTCGAACCGTTGGTTTTGCGGCTGCTGCTGACGGTGTCGAGTTTGCGCACTTGTTTCGGCAGGGTTTCGCCGGCCAGGTAGAACTTCACGCTGCCGTCGAGCAGGCCGGCGTCGGTGGCGCGTTTGACGCCTTCGCGAAAGCTCAGGTAAGTCGGTTCTTCCGCACCCTGTTTGATGATGCCCAGATTGTTCACCGCTTCGATGTCCGGGTTGATCGACAGTTCTTTGAGCACGTTGTCACGCAGGCGGTTGACCCAGCGGTTGTAGTTGCCGTGAATCTTGCCGTCCTTGGCGTCGAGGCCGTAGCTGCTGCGGTAGTCGATTTCGAACGAGGTCGGGGTGAACGGGATATCGACTTCGGCGTGGTGGCGGCCACGTACGGTGATCGCGGCTTTGATCATGCCCGGGCGTACCGACTGCACGACCCATTGGCGGTCGTTCAGCGCGGTGACGATGGCGCGGCTCATCTGTGACTGGGTGAAGCCGAGGTCTGGCGAAAACTCTTCCTTGGCGTTGTACACCGGTTTGCTGGTGCAACCGCCGAGGACGAAGGCCAGGGCCAACAGGGCGGCGATGCGGTGAAACTGAGTCATTCCCTTCACTCCAAACGTATTGCGGTCAGTGCCAGCGGCGGAAAATCAACGAGGTGTTGACGCCACCAAAAGCGAAATTGTTGTTCATCACGTATTCGTGATGCATCTGGCGGAATTCGCCGCGCAGGTAGTCGAGCTTGCCGCAGTGCGGATCGACCTCGTCGAGGTTGAACGTGTGCACATACAGGTCGCGATTCATCATCTCGATGCTGAACCACGACTCCAGCGCCCCGCACGCCCCGAGCGTGTGGCCGAGAAAACTCTTCTGCGAGCTGATCGGCATGCGCTCACCGAACAAACTGCTGGTCGCCAGTGTTTCGGCAATGTCGCCCTGTTCTGTAGCGGTGCCGTGACCATTTACATAACCGATGGCATCCGGTGTCAGCCCGGCATCTTCCAGGGCCAGCTCCATGGCGCGGCGCATGGTGATCTGTTCCGGGCGCGTGGTGTGCTGGCCGTCGGCGTTGCTGCCGAAACCAACGATCTCGGCATGGATGTGCGCGCCGCGAGCGAGGGCGTGTTCCAGCTCTTCGAGCACCAGCATGCCGCCACCTTCACCGATCACCAGACCGTCGCGGCCCTTGTCGTAGGGCCGTGGGCTGGTTTGCGGTGCGTCGTTTTTCAGACTGGTGGCGTACAGCGCGTCGAAGACCATGGCTTCGGTCGGGCACAGCTCTTCGGCGCCGCCAGCGAGCATCAAGGGCAGGCGACCGAACTTGATTGCTTCGTAGGCGTAGCCGATACCCTGACTGCCACTGGTGCAGGCGCTGGACGTCGGGATCAGACGCCCGGTGAGGCCGAAGAAGATGCTGATATTGGCCGCCGTGGTGTGCGGCATCATCCGCACATAGGAGTTGGCGTTGAGGCCCTCGGCCACCGAGTTGAGCAGCATGTTGCCGAACGCCTTGATCTCGTCGGTGCTGCCGGTGGACGAGCCGCAAGCCACGCCCATGCGCCCGTCCTTGATCGACTCATCACCCAGCAAACCGGCGTCGGCCAGCGCCTGTTCCGCCGCGCCGACCGCCAGCCGCGACACCCGCCCCATGCTGCGCAGTTGCTTGCGCGTCCAGTGCGCCGGGACGACAAAGTCATCGATCGGCCCGGCCAGACGGGTGTTGAGTTCGCTGAAGCGGTCCCACTCGTCCATCCGGCGGATGCCGCTGCGGTTGGCCGCGAAGTTGCCGGCGATGGTCTGCCAATCGCTGCCCAGCGAGGTGATGCCGGCCATGCCGGTGACGACGACGCGCTTCATCAGCACAAGCCTCCGTTGACCGCCAGCACCTGGCGGGTGATGTACGAGGCTTCCGCCGACATCAGGAAATTCACCGCACTGGCTACTTCTTCAGGGGTGCCCATGCGCTGCGCGGGGATCATTTTCATCAGTTCTTCCACCGGCACGTTTTCGTCGAGCATCGCCGTGTCGATCAGGCCCGGCGCGACGCAGTTAACCGTGATTTTGCGCTTGCCCAACTCGATCGCCAATGCCTTTGCCGCGCCGATCACGCCAGCCTTCGAGGCGCTGTAGTTGACCTGGCCACGGTTGCCGATCAAACCCGACACCGAGGTGATGCAGACGATCCGACCGGCGGCGCGGCGGCGGATCATCGGCATCATCACCGGGTGCAGAACGTTGTAGAAACCGTCGAGGTTGGTGCGCAGTACCACGTCCCAATCGTCGTCGCTCAACGCTGGAAACGCTCCGTCGCGGGTCAGGCCGGCGTTGAGCACCACGCCGTAATAGGCGCCGTGGGTTTCGACGTCGGCCTCAAGAATGCTTTTGCACGCTTCGCGGTCGGCAACATCGAATTGCAGGACACGTGCGTTGCGGCCCAGTGCTTTGATTTCGGCCTGCACCGCTTGTGCGTCGGCAATGCCGCTGCGGCAATGCACGACGATGTCATGCCCGGCCTGCGCCAGACGCAGGGCGATGGCGCGGCCGATGCCACGGCTGGAGCCGGTGACCAGTACGGATTCAGTCATCGTTCGACTCCTGTGTTTGTTGCAGATATTGGGACGGTTGGGGCGGACGAAACACGTTCAACCGGGCGCTGACTTCAATGCCCGGCGCGTTGATATGGCATTCGAAAACGCCCATGCCGTTGTCGTCTTCCAGCGAGCGGATACCGTGGATGGTCAACTCGCTGCCGGCCGGAAATGCGTCGACGTTGCACTCGAACTTGCGTGTGCCGAGCAGGAATCCCAGTTCCACCGGATTGCCTTTCAGGCGTGCGTGGCAACCGGCAAATGCGGCGACGCTCTGCGCCATCAACTCGATGCCGACCCACGCTGGCAGGCTGCCGTCGGGCAGGTTGAACAGGCCGTCAGGCTTGACCTTGAGGCGGGTGTAAATCTGTTCATCGTCGAAGCTTTCGATCTTGTCGATCAGAATCATGTCGCCGGCGTGGGGCAGCAGGTCGGCGAGCGGCCAGTCGGTCATGGGGCGTCTCCGATAATCAGGCTGACGTTATTGCCGCCGAAGGCAAACGAGTTGCTCATCAGGTAGCGGGGTGCAATGGACGTCAGGCGTTCGTTCGCGGTCACCCACTTCAGCGGCGGCAGGCCGGGATCGGCCTGGCCATCCCAGACGTGCGGCGGCAAGCCGTGTGCCGGGTTGTCAGCGCTCAGGCTCAACCAGCAGAACGCCGCTTCCAGTGCCCCGGCCGCGCCGAGGGTGTGGCCGGTCATGGGTTTGGTCGACGAGCAGGCTACGCCGCCCGGGAACAGTGTGGCGACTGCAAGGCTTTCCATGGCGTCGTTGTGCTGGGTCGCGGTGCCGTGCAGGTTCAGATAGTTGATCTGTGGGGCTTGCAGTTGCGCGCGGCTCAAGGCCTTTTGCATCGCTTGCAGGGCGCCGCGACCGCTCGGCTCCGGGGCCGAGATGTGGTGAGCATCGGAACTGGCACCGGCGCCGAGCAGCGCGATGGCCGGGCCGTCACCACGCTGCTTGCTCATCACGAACAGCACCGCCGCTTCGCCGATGTTGATGCCGTTGCGGTTGGCCGAGAACGGATTGCAGCGCTCGTCGGACACCGCCTCCAGCGCGCTGAAACCGTTGAGCGTCAGCTTGCACAGGCTGTCGACCCCGCCGCACAGCACCGCGTCGCACAGGCCCAGGTCGAGCAGACGTTGTGCGCTCATCAACGCCCGTGCACTGGAAGTGCAGGCCGTTGAAATCACGTAGGCCGGGCCGCTGAGCTGCAGCCAGTCGGCAAGAAAGTTCGCCGGGGCGCCGAGTTCCTGTTGCCGATAGTCATACTCGGTGGGGAACTGATGCTCGCGAATATAGTGCGCCAGACCGCGGCTGGCCTCGTCGATACCCGAGGTGCTGGTGCCGAGGACCACGCCGATGCGCTCGCGGCCGTAGGTCTGGATCGCCCGATCGATGTCAGCGCGAATCTGCAGTGCGGCTTCCAGCAGCAGTTGATTGTTGCGGCTGCTTTGGTCCGCCAGTTCGGCCGGAACCGCCGCCAACTCACCGTGCACCGCCGCCACCGGCAACTCGCGCCCGGCCACCCAGCCGGATTCGCGGCGCATGCCCGAGCAGTCGCCGGCAAACAGGTTCTGCGCGACTTGATGCTTGTCGCGGCCCAGGGCGCAGATCACCCCGAGGGCATTGAGGTAGGCAGTCATGGCGTCGGTTCACCGAGGGGGGAAACCCGATAGTGCGGGCCTTGGGGCAGGTTCAATTCGAAGCTCAACGGTTGCGTATAACGGATCGCCCAGCGCGGCGGCAGCGAGCGTTGCCCGGCCTGTTGCTGCGCGGCGGGATAATTGCGCAACAGCTCGCCGGACGGAGTCAGGGCGAACAGCAATGCGGCGAACAGCTCCCGGGCTTCAGGATTGGGCGGCAACAGACCGTCGGCCTGCCAGTGTCCATCGATCAGTTGCTGACGGGCCTGAGGAATACCCAGCGGGTCCATCATCGACCAGCGAATGCCGGGGCCTTCGCGCTGAATCACCAGCAGCCAGTCCTGGCGCTGATCGGCGAGGTTGCGTTCGACGTGCAGTTGCAATGGCAATGGCAAGGTCGGGTTGCTCGCAGGCAGGGGCGCCTGGCTGGCGCAACCACCCAACAAGGCAAATAACACCATCAGCCACACCAGAAATCCTGTGGGAGCTGGCTTGCCAGCGATGGCGTCGGCACATCCAGCATTCACGCTGACTGACACACCGCTATCGCTGGCAAGCCAGCTCCCACAGGTTTTGGGTTGTACAGGTCGAATGCGGTACATCAGACGGCACCTTCAAGCGGCTTGCGCGCGACGACGTTGACCAACGTCTCTTCCCGCTGCCCAAACGGTTTCGGCTTGCGCAACCCGAACCGCTCCAACAAGCCAAAGTCCTTGGACCGGCTCCACCACAAATACGGGTATGAAACGTTCCGTTCGCCGAATTCGAAACCCTGCTCGCCAATCATCTGCAAATACTGCGCAGCGCTCTTCTGCACATGCATTGGATGGCGGAACAGCCAGCGAATCACCCACGTATCAATGTATGCCTCGGTGGACTCGGCGAACAGCAGATAGCCGCCCGGTTTGAGCACCCGATAAAACTCGGCGAGGGCTTTCTCTTGCTCGACCAGATGATGAAAGGTCTGGTGACAGAACAGCAGATCCACGCTCGCATCCGCTACCTTCAACGTCGCGCAATCGCTGCCAATCAACTCGACGTCCAGACCCTGACGCGCCGCCTCTTCGCCGCTCAACTTCAGGCTGTGTGGGTCGGCATCGACGCCGATCAGACGCTGTGGTGCGAAGGTCTGGCGCAGATGTCGGAACGACTTGCCCTGACCACAACCGGCGTCCAGCAACACCGGGTTCGCCGGCAGCGACTCGCTGAACAAGCCGCGCAGATCGTTGATCGCCACGCGCAACACATGGTGCTGCCAGGTGTGGCTGCGCAGGAACCAGAAACCGAAGCGGGTTTCCTCGACGTAGCTGTCGCTCAGGTAACTCATGGGGCGTCCTTTGCACAAAGTTCGGAAATCATCTTCAAGCGGCGACGCGCTTCGCTGACGAACGGGTTGCGCTCGTCCCAGGCGTAGCCGGCGAGGATCGAGCAGATCATCCGACGGATTTCCGGCTGGCTGTTTTCATGGAAAATCACATCCTGAAAGGTCCCGGCGTACCAGCCTTCGACGTAGCAGCGGAAGGTGTCGACGCCGCGCTTCAATGGCTCGGCGAATTCGCTTTGCCAATCGACCGTTTCACCCTGCAACTGACGGTGCAGCACCGCCGCCGCCATGCTCGCCGAACGCATGGCGATGGTCACGCCGGAAGAGAACACCGGGTCGAGAAACTCCGCCGCGTTGCCCAGTAGCGCGAAGCCCGGGCCGTGCAGGGTTTTGACGTTGGCCGCGTACCCGCCGAGGGTGCGTGCCGGGGTATCCCACACGGCCTTGTTCAACACGCCAGCGAGGCTTGGCGTCTCGGCAATAAAACCGCGCAGGCAAGCGTCGAGGTCGGCATCACGACCGTTGAAGTGCTCGGCCGCAGCGACCACGCCGACCGAGCAGCGGCCGTTGCTGAACGGGATCGTCCAGAACCAGATATCGCGATGGTGTGGATGGGTGGTGACGAGGATTTTTTCGCGATCGAAAGCCGGGTTGTCGATGTGATCTTCGACATGGGTGAAAACTGCCTGACGCACCGGGAAATTCGACGGCGCTTCCAGGTCGAGCAAGCGCGACAACACGCGGCCGTAGCCGCTGGCATCGAGTACGAAATCCGCCTCGATGCGATATTCGCTGCCGTCTTCACGGCGCACATCGAGTCGCGGTTTTGCCCGCTCGAAATCGACGCTGACGATGGCATCGCCATAGCGGATCTCGGCGCCTTGCAGCGCCGCTTGATCAGCCAGCAATTTGTCGAAGTCGGCGCGCTGCACCTGGAACGTGGTCGGTTTGCCGTCGCTGAAGGTATCGCCGAAATCAAAGGCACTGTAGCGCTCGCCCCAGGCAAACGCGGCCCCGGTCTTGCGCTGGAATCCGGCGGCGTTCACCGCTTCAAGCATGCCGGCCTCTTCGACGAAATCCAGGCAATGACTCAGCAGGCTTTCGCCGATGGAAAAGCGTGGGAAGTGCTGGCGCTCGATCACCAGCACGTCGTGGCCCTTGCGCTTGAGCAGCGCAGCGGCAATGGCGCCGGACGGACCGGCACCGATGATCACTACCTGACGACGTTGCATTTCAACGGTTGGCACGTGAACTCCCGGGCGCAATGGCGGTGTGTTTCTGGGGCGCGCGATGCAGGCCGATCAGGGCCGGCAGCAGCGTCGCGATCAGGCCCATCAGCATCAGCGCGAAGTACAGCGCCGGGGTGATGAGCTGTTGTTGCAACAGCAAGTTGAGAAAGACGATTTCGCTGAGGCCGCGAATGTTCAACAGCACACTTTCGCGCCAGCGGCTGGCACCTTCGAACGAGTCACCGGCCCAACCGAGGCCGAGCCAGTTGCCGAGGAGTTTACTGGCAATCGGTAACATCAGCAGCGCGGCCCATTGAGCGGGGCCGAGGCTGGCGAGGGCGCTGTGCACGTCAATCTGCACAATGCCAAAGGTGAGGATCAGCGGAATCGCCAACCACGTCTGCAAGCGGCTCATCCAGCGTGCTGGCAATGGCAGCACCAGCGGCACTTTCAACGCAGCCATGCACAGCAGATAACCGATGCCGAAAATCAGCGCGTTGAGTTTGTAATGCTCGGCCATCACCAGCAGGGCAAAGAAGCCGAGGCTGTAAGTCAGTGGGCGGCGCACACCGAACAGGCACAGCAGCAAGGGCACGCAAGCGAGACCCAGCGGCAGCAAAAGACTGCTCAGGTGCAGACTGCCTTGGGCGAGGCCGAACAACGTCCAGCAGGTCAGGTCGATCAGTATCGCGGTCTGTACCAGACGTCGGGTGGCGGCGGGCGGGTAATCGATGTGACGCAGATACAGGTACAGCACCGGAATCGCGGTAATCGCGAACACCAGGCCGATGGCCAGTGAGTTGAGCCACGGTTGCGCCGGCAGCAGCCAATACGCGACCGCGAGACCGCAGGCGAACGGTACGGCGAAACTCGGCACGGCGATTTTCACGCTCTGACGATCCAGTCGCAGGTCGATCACATCGCTGAGAATATGCCCGAGCAGCAAGGCAAAACTCAGGCTGTAGAGGTTTTTCAGCCACGCTGGCGCGATCAGTTCAGCGCCGCTGAGCTGCCAGCCCGGTTCGATCCAGAAGTACATCAACAGCGGTAAACCGAAGCTGGCCAACAGCAACTGGCTGACGATCGGGATCAGGCCGAAATGTCGACCGACACGGGTGGCGACGGCGAACAACGCCAACGCCAGCAACCAGAAACCGATGACCATCATGCTGCCGGCTCCGCTACGGGCGCCGCATGCTCATGTCGGCCGGCCCACGGCGCGAGCATGAAACTGAACGCCAGACCGAGGCTCACCGACAAGCCGAAATTGCTCACGGCCGGCGTGCTGGAAACCGCCAGCAAACCAAACGACAGCCAAGTCGTCACGGCCGCCAGCAAGGTGCCAAGCAGACTTACCGCTGCACCGCCGACCTGCTCACGCATGAGGATCGCGTAGTCGACGCTGATCGCCGTCACCAGCAGCAGGCCGAACAGGCTGAACAGGGTCAGCGGTTGTCCCAGCCAACCGAGACTGGCGAGACTGCACAGTGCTGCCAGCAACGGCAGGGCAACGATGCGCAGCGCGCCGCCGAAACCGAATGGCAGGATCAGCACCAGCACGATCAACACGCAGGAGGCGAGTTTCAGTTCGGCGGCGCTGATCTGCGTCGCGGCGAAAACATTGTTCAGATCGCCGAGACGATCCACCAGCATCACCCCCGGCAGATCCAGCGCCTGCACCCGCAGCAACGACGGATTATTCAGGCCTTGCAGACTGGTCATCGCCGCGACGCCGTCCTCGGTCGGGCCGAGCCACAACGTGCGATACGGTTCGCCGAGCGGCCCGGCCAGCGCAGCGTCGATGTCCTCGGTCGGCAGTGCCTGCAACTGTTGCAGCTCGGTTTGCAGCGCAGCGAGGGGAACGCCGAGGTCGAGCAGCGGCTGCCAGAACTGCGGCAATTTGTTCAGCGCATCGCGCACTTGCTGTTGCTGGCCTGGCGGGCTGACCAGTTGATCCAGCGCGAGATAGCCTTGCAGCTTGTCGAGATTGACCAGTTGTTCCAGACGCTCGCTCAGCGCTGCTTGCCGCTCCAGCAATTCTTGCTGATTGGCCGCACGCACGAGGAAGAACTGGCTGGTTGGTTGATAGCCGGTGATGCGCGCAATGGTCTGCGCTTCATCGGTCAGACGTTGCGGTGCGCCGACCCATTGGCGGATGTCGTTCTTGCTTTGCAGTTGCACCAGACCGCCGGCGCAGAAGGCGATCAGTAGCGCCAGCAACACCGGGGTACGCACGCGTTCGAGCAGCTTCTCGCGCAGATTGACCATGCGCTCAGCCAGGTGCAGCGGCCATTGCGCCGGGCGCAGTTCGACGTTTTTCAGCAGCGCCGGCAGCAAGCACACGGCTGACAGATAGGCACCGAGCAACCCGGCCGCGGAGAACACGGCGATTTGCGTCAGCGCCGGGAACGGCGTCCACGCCAGCGCCAGATAACCGATGGTGCTGGTGAGCAGGCTCAGGGTCAGCCCGGACAGGGTCAGGCGCAAGGCTGGCCAACTGCGCCACGGCTTGAGGCTCCAGCTCTTCGACAGATAGTGCAACGGGTAATCCACCGCCACGCCGATCAGGCTGGAGCCGAGCACCAGCGTCATCACATGCATGTGGCCGAACAGCGCCACGCACGCAACCGCGCCGAACAACATGCCCACCAGCACCGGCACGAACGCCAGCAACACGCGCCAGCGGCGGAAGGCGAGCAACAACAGCAACAAAATACCGATCGTCGCGCCGCCCCCGACCCATGTCATTTCACGGGTCGCTTGCTGCTGACCATTGGCCGCGTAGAGCAAACCGCTGGCGGCCAGCAACTGCACGTCTGATTGCGCCGCTTGCTCACGGCTGTGTTGCAGCAGGGCGGCGACTTGCAACGGTAGGTTCATGTCGAAAGCATTGCCGGTGGTGCGTGCACGCAGCAGCACCCAACTCTTGCCGTCAGCGTCGGCGACCAATGCGCCGCTGCCGATATCCAGTTGCACCGCGCCGTGTTTCGGCTGGCTGTTCTGGATGCGTCCGGTCAGGCCCAGCCAGTCATCCTGGCTCGGCACCAGGCTGAAACCGGTAAAGGGATCGAACAGTGCCTGCACCCGTTGTTGAATAAACCCATCGGGATGTTCGATCAGCAGTTGCCGATCATCCGCCGAAAGCATCGCCAGCCGCCCTTGCAACAATTGCGTGCGCAAGGCTGGCAGATCGGCTTGCAGGTTCCACTGGACTTTTTCGAACAGTCCACTGGCCTGCCATTGCTCGCCCAGCGTCTGCGCCATGGCTACCGCTTGCTGGCGATCGGCGTGGCCGACCAGCATCAGCATTTCGCGGTTGAGCGGTTCCTGCATGCGTTGTTCGGCGCGCAGTTCGAGGGCGTCAGGATGGGTGCCGGGCACCAGTTCCATCAGGTTCGCCGACAGTGGCGCACCGTCGCGCCATTGCCAGCCGGCCAGCGCGACAACCGCCAGTAGCAGGATCAGGAACAGCCAGGGCAGCCTGCGTTCACTCGGCAAAGTCATGTTGCTCCGTGTCGCTCAGCGGTTGGCCGGCGGTACTGTTCTGCATGCGCAGCACCGTGCTGTCGCCCTGGGTTTCCAGCAGTTCAATGGTTTGCACCAGAGCGCCGCCGTCGATGTTGATCTGATTGAACACTTGCTTGAGCAGCAATGAGCGTGGCGTCAGGGTCAGTTTCCACTGTTGCGCATCGCCGCTCAGGGCCAGTTCGAAGTCCCGTTGCAGGCCGCTGCTGTCACCTTGCAATACGGCGAGGAACAAACGGTTCTGCTCGGCCCCGGCGCTCTTGTTCGGCAGCAGTTGCCAGCCATCGCCGTCACGCCGGGCGATGCCTTTGGCAGTGATGCGGTAATCCTGTTGCAGCGGAGTTTTCAGCAGCCAGAGCAGGCCGTGATTTTTCGCGAGGACGAAACTGCCCTTGCTGATCAGCGGCTGGGGCAGGGCGCGCAGGTGTTTTTCCTGAATGAACTGGCCGTGGATAACGTCCGGTTTGGCCAGTTGCTCGCTGAGTTGTTGCAGGTCGAAGGCGTTGGCCAGTGTCGATATGGCCAACAGCGCCAGCGCGCCAAGACTTTTGCAAAACAGGTTCATCACAGCATCCTTTCCACGGCATCGGTGAAGACTTTCGGCGAGGCCAGTTGCATCTCGCGACTGCTGACTTCGACCGCCACTTGCACCGAGCTGGCGCGGGTCAGGCGTTCGCCGGTTTGCGCGTCCGTGATCAGGTAGTTGATCTTCAGCCGGTTTTCCCACTCCACCAGGCTGGCGCGCACGTTCAGACGCTGGCCGAACACCGCACCGCGCACGTAGCGCAGTTGCAGATCGATCACTGGCCAGGCGTAACCCGAGTCGACCATCTGGTTGTAGTTGTGGCCGATCTTGTCGAGCAGCGCGCAGCGCGCCACTTCGAGATATTTGACGTAATGGCCGTGCCAGACGACATGCATGGTGTCGACGTCGAAAAACGGTACGAGGATTTCCGTGTCGGCGTGAATCACTCCGGCGCTACGCATGCAGCCTCCAGTGTTGCGCGGCGATGCGTTGCAGGCACAGGCGCAGTTCGCCTTCCAGCGCGCGGTCCTCGATGACCGGCGGGAAGTCTTGGGCAAGTGCTTCGTGCATGGCAGCCAGCGCGGGTGGCAGTGGTCGGGCGTCTTCGGCCTGGCCCCGCAGCCAGACGCCTTGGTTGGCGGCGAGCAGGGTGGCGGCGGCGACCTGTTCGGTCAGTTCCAGCACACGGATTGCGTCGCGGGCGGCGATGGTGCCCATGCTCACCTTGTCCTGATTGTGGCACTCGGTGGAGCGCGAGAAGACGCTGGCCGGCATGGTGTTTTTCAGCGCTTCGGCGGTCCAGGCGCTGGTGCCGATCTGCACAGCCTTGAAGCCGTGGTTGAGCATTGCGCGATCCGCCGGAGCGCCGGACAGGTTGCTCGGCAAGCCGTGGTTGTAGCGCTCGTCGACCAGCAGCGCGAGCTGCCGATCGAGCAGGTCGGCGACGTTGGCCACCAGATTTTTCAGGCTGTCCATGGCGAACGCGATGTGCCCGCCGTAGAAGTGGCCGCCGTGCAGCACGCGTTCGGCTTCGGCGTCGATGATCGGGTTGTCGTTAGCGCTGTTGAGTTCGGTTTCGATGAACGAGCGCAGCCAGTTCAGGCTGTCGGCCAGCACGCCGAGCACATGCGGTGCGCACCGCAGCGAGTAGCGATCCTGCAAACGATGCAGCGGTGCGGTCGGTGCGTCGATCGCCAGATCCTTGCGCAGCCATGCGGCGACCTGCATTTGCCCCGGATGCGGTTTGGCGGCGAACAGGCGTTCGTCGAAGTGCTCCGGATTGCCTTGCAGTGCCACCACGTTGAGCGCGGTGATGCGCGTGGCCAGTTGCAGCAGGTAATCGGCGCGGGCATAGGCGAGGCAGGCGAGGCCAGTCATCACCGCGGTGCCGTTCATCAATGCCAGCGCTTCTTTCGGGCGCAACACCAACGGCGTCCAGCCGAGTTCGCGGTGCACATCCGAGGATTGACGGCGTTCGCCACGGAACATCACTTCACGCTCACCGGACAGGGTCGCGGCGACGTAGGACAGTGGCGTCAGATCACCGCTGGCGCCCACCGAACCTTCTTCGGGAATCAGCGGCAGGATGTCGTATTCGAGGAACGCGTGCAGACGCTCCAGCAGTTCAATCCGCACTCCGGACACGCCGTGGCACAGCGACTGCAAACGCGCCGCCAGCACCGCGCGAGTAGCTTGCGCATCGAGCAGTTTGCCGAGGCCGCAACCGTGAAAGGTATAGAGATGACGCGGCAACGCTTCGACATGATGCAGCGGCACCGCGACCACGCAGGAGTCGCCGTAACCGGTGGTCACGCCGTAGATCACGCCTTCCTTGTCCAGCAGCGAATCGAGGAACCGCGCACCCTTGGCGATGCGCTCGCGATAGTCGGCGTCGCTCTGCAACTGCACGGGCGCCTGCCGGTTGGCCAGGGCCAGCACGTCTTCGATGCGCAAAGGGCGTTCGCCGAAGGTTACCGGCTCATGGGTTGGCGTCGTCATCGGTCTTCCAGAAAGGGTAAAAGTTGAACCATTGGTGCGGGGCTTCGAGGCAATAGTGACTCAGGCGCTGCGCATAGCGGGTGGCCCACTGATGAATGACCTGCTCGCGCTCGCGGCGTGTCCACGTCACGGCATCGGCGAAGGGCTCGAGGGTCAGGCGATAGTGGCCGTCGGGTTGTTTCAGGCACATCAACAGGTTGACCGGGCATTTCAGCAGGCCGGCCAGCAGCCACGGCCCTTGCGGGAACGGCGCCGGATGGCCGAGAAAGTCGACGGTCACACTGCGTCCGCCGTGCAGCGGCACGCGGTCGCCGGCAATCGCCAGCCATTCGCCGCGCTCCAGGCGTTCGTGCAGTTGCAGCATGATCACCGGGTCCAGTTCGCTGACCTGAATCAGACGCAGATTGGTCGCCCCGGCCTCGCCGAGCAAGCGGTTGAACTGCTCGGCGTGCTTGGTGTGCACCAGCACATTCATGGTGACCTTCTCGCCGATCTCCGCCAGCGCCCGGCACACTTCGAGATTGCCCAGATGTGCGCCAACCAGCAGTTGCCCACGGCTGCCACGCAACTGATTGCGCAGCAGGGCCGGGTCGATGATTTCAATCTGTTCGATGCGGATCTTGCCGTTCCACACGTCGAGCTTGTCGAGCATCGAATCGGCGAATGCTATGAACTGGCGGAATACCCGCCAATGACTCGGGCGCAAGTCTGCACGGTTGCTCCACTCGGCCAGCCGTTGCTGGTATTGCCAGGCACTGCGTCGCGCGGTGCGGCCGAACAGGAAAAAGTACAGGACGATGCCGTACAGCAACGGGCTCAGCAGCCGCCGGCCAAGAACCTTGGCAGCGAACGCGGTGAATTTCATCAGCAGGAAACTGCCGCGCTCCTCGCGGTCGGCCCAATGCTTTTTGTCGGCCTCGACGGTCATGGGCGCCACCGCCGCCAGAGGATCACCGGCAAACGCAGCAACATGCCGAAGAACAGGCGCGTGTGCATGCTTGAAATCAGTGCGTTGTCGTGGAACAACCGGAAGTGCGAGACGCCATCGAGCGGGTAATGCACGCTGGTTTGCAGCCAGCGCATCGGCTGATTGCGCCAGGCCAGACGCACAAGAATGTCCGAGTCGAAATCCATGCGTTTGCCAACCTTGGCCGAGTCGATCACGGCCAGCGTCGGCGCCAGCGGATAGACACGAAAGCCGCACATCGAATCGCGGATCTGCAACGACAGCGTGTTGATCCAGACCATTACGTGGGTCAGATAGCGCGCGTACAAGCGGCCCTTGGGCACGCTTTCATCGAACAGCGGATAACCGCAGATCATCGCTTCAGGGTGTGCTTGCGATTCTTCGACGAAACGGGCGACGTCGTGCAAGTCGTGCTGACCGTCGGCGTCGACCTGCAAGGCATGGCTGAAACCCAGTCGCGAAGCTTCGCGCAGACCGGTCATCACCGCGCCGCCCTTGCCCTGATTGACGGTGAGGCGGACCAGATAGACGTTGTCGCGCTCGGCCAAAACATCTAGCACTTTCGCGCAGGATGGCGTGCTGGCGTCGTCCACCAGAATGCACGGCAGATGTTGCGCAAGCAGCGCATCGACCACCGTGCCGATGGCGGTTTCGTGGTTATAGACCGGGATCACTGCGCAGGGGTTATGCATGGATTTCCCCCGGTATCACACAACCTTTGTGGCGAGGGAGCTTGCTCCCGCTCGAGTGCGCAGCGCTCGCCTTCGGTATTGTGCCGAATAATTTTGGGGCTGCTTCGCAACCCAGCGGGAGCAAGCTCCCTCGCCACAGGTTATGCATCGCCATTCCCCAGAAGGATTCGGCCGCTGGAGCAGGTCGCGGTGTCGTTGCGGTAGGCGAAATACAACTTGCTGCGCTCGGGATCGAAGCGCAGGTGCAACTGGATTTCATCGCCGGGGCGCACCAGTTGCTGGAACTTCAGCACTTCCATACCCGCAAATGGACTGGTCAAGTTGAGTAATTGCCGACCGAGGTCCAATGCCCATTCGACCTGGACCACGCCGGGCAACACCGGGGCTTTGGGGAAGTGGCCGCTGAAGTAGGCCAGGTCCGGCGGCACGCTCAGTTGCAGGCTCCATTCGCCGTCGGTTTCGATTTGCTCCAGCACTTCAGGGGCTTTCGACCGTGGTGCGACAAGCAGTGCTTCGACGTCGGCCTGAGGCAGTTTGCCCTGGCTGTTCAACGGCATTTGTCGCAGCAGACGCCAGCGACGGGGCAGGGCGAGGGCTTCGCAATGCTCGCGTAGATGCTGACGAAGGGTTTCGGTCAGGCTGCGGCGGCCGTGTTCGCGCAAGGCAAACAGGCCCGTTTCGCTGAGCACCAGCAATGCGCCGAGGGAGGCACGGTTTTCCTGGACCACGCCCAGTCGTGCTTCGGCGACCCAGTCATGGCTGACCAGCGCTTGCTCGAGCATCGGCAGGGAAATACGTTTTTCTTCGAGTTTGACGATCCGGTCCAGCCGTCCGAGCAGTTCGAAATGACCATCGGCGGCGATGCGCGCAGCGTCGGCGGTGTGTTCAACATGCCCGGCCGGCAGATACGGTGACGCAATCAGCAGCGCGCCGTCGTTGTCCTGACTCAGTTCGACACCGGCGAATGGCTGCCACAGGGTTTCACCCTGCCGCCAGGCGATGCCGCCGGTTTCCGAGCTGCCGAGGATTTCCGTCGGCCACTGTTGCAGGCGTTGTTGCAGGCTCTGCGCCGCGTCGGCTGGCAGTGCGCCGCCCGAGGAGAACACTCGCCGCACGGCGCTGAGGGCCGGCCAGTCGAGGTTGTCGCCCATGCGCTTGAGCAGCGCCGGGCTCGCGACCCAGGCGAAGGCCGAATGCTCGCGGCTGGCGCGCTGCATGTCCTCGGAGAAGGCCAGTTGCTTGCGCACGAATGCTCGCCCGGCACACAGCGGCCACAGCACGCGAAACAGCAATCCGTAGATGTGTTGAGTGGCGACGCTGCCGATGATGCACGCCTCACCGAGATCCGCGCCCCATAGCTGCTCCAGCGCTTCGACCTCGTTGGCCAGTTGGCGCAGAGTCTTGTCGATACGTTTGGGTTCACCGCTGGAGCCGGAGGTGCACAGGCTCAAACGGCACTTGTCGAGGTCCAGTTCGGCGCCGTGCAATGGCGCCTGCTGAAGGTCAGTCAAACAGCTGTCACCCGGTAGATCGGTCAGCCACAGATCGACTTCGCCCGACCAGCGCTGGCGGGTTTGTACTTGCAGATCCGAAGGCAGCAACACGCTGACGCCTGCGCGCCACGCGCCGAGTAGAGCGATGGCCAGTTCGGCGGCATCTTCCAGATGCAACGCCAGACGTCGCACACCCTGGGCTTGCAGGCCGGCGGCAACAGACAGCGCCTGTTCGCACAGATTCGTGTGATCGAGAGCCGGGGCGTGGCTGATCGCCCGCGCCGGCAAGGCCTTGAGCAACAACTGCTCAAGTTTTATCCAGTTCATGTACGGCCTCTTACCCGTTGTCGTATCAGCCATTCAATGGCAAACATCAGGCCGATCAATCCGTAGGAGATCAGGCCGGTGTACAACATCCACCAATTCAGCGGCGCCCACAGTGTCAGCAGGGCGGCGCACAAACCGTTGCAGAAGAAAAACACGCTCCAGGCCACCGTGACCTTGCGGGTGTAGACAATCGCGTTGGCCGGCAACTGCGGTTCACGCAGCCGGGCCAGACGTTCGACCATCGGCGGGCCGTATTTCAGGCTGAGGCTGAACAGCACGAGCATGAAGCCGCTGATCAATACCGGATACCAACGCAGCAACAGCGGGCTGTCGAACACTGCCAACAACAGGCAGAAGCCGATGGCCACGCAGGCCATCCACAGGCTGCCGGGTTTGCGTTCACCGGTCAGGGCCCGCGCCAGCCACAGGCTGCCCAGCAGCAGGCCGAACTGCCACGGGGCGAAATGCTCCATGCCGAAATACACCGCAAAGGGGTACAGCAGACCGGCCAGCAGCAGGCCGAGGCCGATCAGACGGCTCATGCGGCCGGTTGAACCAGACGGTAGACCGCCTCGACCACGTCACCCACGGTGCGCACCGATTTGAATTCTTCGGCGGCGATTTTCTTGCCGGTCTGGCGCTTGATGTGATCGATCAGATCGACCGCGTCGATGCTGTCGATTTCCAGATCCTGATACAGATTGGATTCCAGGCTCACACGGGCCGGATCCAGTTCGAACAGCTCGACCAGGGCATCGCGCAGGGTGTTGAAAATGTCGTCACGAGTTTGCATGGTCCGGTCTCAAGCTGCCTGTTTTGCCGTGACGAACGCCGCAAGGCTGGCCACGTTGGTGAAATGGTTGCGGGTGTCTTTGGCATCGGCGTCGATCTTGATGCCGTATTTTTTCTGGATCGCCAGACCCAGTTCCAGCGCGTCGACGGAATCCAGGCCCAAGCCTTCACCGAACAGCGTCTGGTCGTCGCCGATGTCGTCGACGCTGATGTCTTCGAGGCCGAGGGCGTCGATGATCAGGCCTTTTATTTCACGGTGCAGATCGCTCATCTTCGGCGAGCTCCTTAATAAAGTAAGAGTGCAAATAATCGTTGAGCTTGCGCGAGGCTTGCGGAGCTGGCCCTTGCGCGGCAAATGTCTGTGGGTCTATATCGGCCCCGACCCGAAAACTGAAGTGCACGCGGCGATTGGGAATCCGATACCACGGCTCGGCTTTGGTCAGCGTGGTCGGGCTGACCTTGATGATCACCGGCGTGAGGATTTTCGCACCTCGCAGGGCAATCGCTGCGGCCCCCCGATGAAAGGCCGGTGCCTGCCCCGGCTGAGTACGCGTGCCTTCGGGGAAAATGATCAGGGTCTGGCCGTTTTGCAGCGACTCGGCGGCGGCATCGAGCATGTCCATGCTGCCGTCGTTGCTGATGTATTCGGTGCTGCGCAGCGGGCCACGGGTGAAGGGGTTTTCCCACAGACTTTTCTTCACTACGCAATTGGCGTTGCGCACCAGTCCGATCAGAAACACCACGTCGATCAGCGAGGGGTGGTTGGCAATGATCATCTGCCCTGGACGACCGAGGCGCTCGGCGCCCTGTATGTCGTAGGTGAGCACGCCGGTGCGGGCCATGAAACGCACGAAAAACCAGAACAGCCGACTGACCGTTTGCCGGGCGCGCTGGCGGTGCTTGATGGCATCGCCCGGCAGACAGCCGAGCAGCGGGAAAACCACTAAACGCAGGCACAGCCCGCCGAGCCCGAACAGAGCGAAGCTTGCAGCGGTGGCCAGTAGACGCCAGTAGTAGGCGTCGCGGTGCTTCGCGATCACGGGCTGCGTTGCCAGGTCCATACACGATTTTTCCAGGCATGTTGGCAAAGGGTTTGCTGGCCGAGCAGGGTGCGCAGCAGATTGAGCGCGTGGGGCCAGTGCGCTTTGGACAGTGCTTCGGTGGTGCTGTTCAAGGTCAGCCGCCAGTCGGTACCGGGGGTCAGCAGCAGACCCAGCGCATAAGGAAACGGCACGTCGTCGATCCACTTCGAATAGGCTTCGGGCGGTTGTTCTTCGGTGATGATCAGCAGTACCGCCGCAGCGCCCTCATTGAGCAGGGCGGCGGCTTCGAGCATGCCGTGTTCGAGGCCGTCGCCCGCAGCGGCGAGGGCGGTCATTTCGGCGGTTTCGCCGCTCATGATCGACCACAGGCCAATGATTGCGTTGTGCACCGAGAGGCTGAACTGGGTTGGCGACAGCGGTTCGTCCCTGGCCAGATCACTGAGAATGTCGTAGGTGCGCGGGGTCTCGCCGTGCCGCGAGACAAACACCAGCGGCAGGTTTTCCCGTCCGTCTGCCAGTGGCCAGCCCACACTGAACGCCATCCGGGCCAGTCGGCTGAGGCGACGCCGTTGCATGGCCGGCAAAAACGACACATCGGGCGCGGCATCACTGCTCTGGAACACGACCGGCTGTCGGCTCCAGGCCTGCCAGGCGTCCACGCTATCGAGCCCCGGGGCCCACGCGCGCCATTGGGCGATGTTGAAGTTGATCACGGACATTTATCCCGCCCCTGCGGGCTTAGTATTGACGCATTGAGTCGCCAAAGCCGCAGCGGGCCTGACATAGCGCTTGGCGCCGGGTGGCGCGCATTATCCCGGTGCGACGAGTGTGTAGCAAATGCTGGTTACATTTTGTGCAGCGAAATGTACCGACTGGTTCGCCGCAGAACTGTCACTTGGCCATTATCCAGATTGCGAGCGGCTTGTCTGTCGGGAATCTCGGCGATTCATGACGGTTTTTACTCGGTCTCCACGGGGATATTTGCACCTGACCCTGTAGTCCGTGTCCGTGGAGGTAGCGAAGCGAGGTCGCGCGCATCTACACTCGGTCATTCTTTGATACACGGAGGTTTGGTCATGCGGCGCGTGGTGTTCAATCAGAAAGGTGGCGTAGGCAAATCCAGCATTGCCTGCAATCTGGCGGCGGTCAGCGCGAGCGAGGGTTATCGCACGCTGTTGGTGGACCTCGATGCCCAGGCCAACTC
This sequence comes from Pseudomonas sp. FW305-7, assembly GCF_058786735.1. Lineage (NCBI taxonomy): Bacteria > Pseudomonadati > Pseudomonadota > Gammaproteobacteria > Pseudomonadales > Pseudomonadaceae > Pseudomonas > Pseudomonas sp. FW305-7. The sequence continues at coordinate 186,435 of NZ_JBYSZA010000007.1, read as the reverse complement.
CACTCAATATCTGACCGGGCTCACCGGCAACGATATCCCGATGGGCATTGCCGACTTTTTCAAGCAGACCCTGTCTTCCGGGCCGTTTTCGAAGAAAAACCAGGCCGATATCTACGAAACTCCGTTCGATAACCTCCACATCATTACCGCCACCGCCGAACTCGCGGACTTGCAGCCCAAGCTTGAGGCCAAGCACAAGATCAACAAACTGCGTAAGTTGCTCGATGAGCTCGATGGCGAATACGACCGTATTTACCTCGATACGCCGCCAGCCTTGAATTTTTACGCGGTATCGGCGCTGATTGCTGCCGATCGTGTGCTGATCCCCTTCGATTGCGACAGCTTTTCCCGTCAGGCGTTGTATGGCTTGATGGCCGAAATCGAAGAATTGAAGGAAGACCACAACGAAGGCCTGGAAGTTGAAGGCATTGTGGTCAACCAGTTCCAGGCACGGGCCAGCCTGCCGCAGCAGATTCTGGATGAGTTGATTGCCGAGGGTTTACCGGTGTTGCCGGTGTATCTGACCAGCTCGGTGCGCATGCGTGAGTCGCATCAGGCCAGCATTCCGCTGATCCACCTTGACCCACGGCACAAGCTGACCCAGCAGTTCGTCGAGCTGCACAATTTGCTCGAAGATCACTGATCCCACGAGTAATCCACAATCCCTGTGGGAGCTGGCTTGTCAGCGATAGGGGCGGCAAGTCAAGTTTCTATAGTGACTGATCCACCGTCATCGCTGGCAAGCCAGTTCCCACAGGTTTTTGGTGTATCAGATACCCTGGCTGCGCAGCCACGCCATCAGTTGCGGCAGCGGAAACGCGCCACTCTGCCGCGCCACTTCCCGGCCGTTCTTGAACAGAATCAAACTCGGAATCGAGCGAATCCCCAACTGCGCCGACAACTGCTGATTCGCCTCACTATCGAGCTTGGCCAGTCGGCACTTGCCCGCCAACTGCGCAGCCGCCTGCTCGAACACCGGTGCAAATGACTTGCACGGCCCGCACCAGTCCGCCCACACATCCACCAATAGCGGCAGATCGCCCTTGATCTGGCTGGCGTAATCGCCTTGCTTGAGTTCGAACGGCTTGTTCAGCAGCACTGCGGATTTACAGCGGCCGCATTTTGGTTGGTCAGCAAGGCGCTCGGCGGGAATGCGATTGAGGCCGTTGCAGGAAGGGCAGGGGATAAGCACTGGGTCAGTCATGAGCGTGGTCCGGTGAAGAGCTGATATCCCTTAGTTGGAGACGTTTGCTCATATTTTCAATCGTGCGGAGTTCGGCGGTGTTCCTAGGCTGAAGCACGCCGAGCAGGTCCGTTGGTCTGCTTGGAAGTATCGCAACTTGCGATAATCCTGATCTGTGATTAACTCCCCATAGCAAAATGCGATAAGGATGTTGCATGCATGTCATCACTGCAAAACGGATACGAGAAGCGAAAGATAAATGGCCGAAAGCGGCCACCGCACTTGATCACTGGCTTGAAGTGGCAAAAGGAAGCAAGTCGTTGGACTTTGCTGCCATGAAGGCGCTGTTCCCGGCTATGGATAAAGTGGGTGAATTTCATGTGTTCGATATTGGCGGTAATAAACTGAGATTGATCGCCTACGTCAGATACCGACCACAAAAGTTGTATATCAAGTATGTGCTGGATCATCGCGAATATGATCGCGGTAAATGGAAGGAGGCGCAGGCATGAGTGTTCTGATCAAAAAAGCCGCCGAGCACTGGGAGTTTGTCTCGCCATTGCTGCGCAAACCGAAAAACGAAAGCGATTACGACAGACTGGTCCAAGCACTCGACGAGTTACTCGAAATGACCGGCGATGACGAATCCCATCCTTTAATGAGCCTGGTAGATATCATCGGTGACTGGATCGAGGAATGGGATCACACTCATCACCCAATGCCCAAACCACCTGGTTACGAAGTGCTGGGATATCTGATGCGCGAACATGGTTTGACCCAGAGCGACTTGCCCGGTGTTGGCCCTCAGTCAGTCGTTTCGGAAATTTTGAGCGGCAAGCGCCAGCTCAACTTGCGCCAGATCCGCTGGCTGGCCGATCACTTCAAGCTACCGGTAGATGTATTCATCTGAAGGGCGTTGCAGAGCCATACAAGGCCAAGGCAGTTGCACTCTGCTAGCATGTCGCGCGGCTTTTTCGGCCGCGCTTTCATCTAAAGGGAATTAACTGTCATGAGCACCACCCAAGAGGCCGCTGCGCCTACCGATTCCACGCCTTACAAAGACGCGAGCATGAGCTGCGGGCATTGCAGCTACACGCTCAAGCCGACGTATCACCAGGCCTTCGAGCTGGTTCGGTTGCAGCCGATCAACTGTTATCAGTGCAGTTCGGATCTGTTGCTCGAAGAGGCTGACCGTCAGGTCCTGGACAAAAAACTGCAGACAGCCACCCGCATTGGCAAGCTGGCATTGCTGATTCTGGGGCCGTACTTCCTGATCAGCATGCTTGCGACGCTCTATTTCATGTTCTTCGCCGAGCCGCCGTTTTCCGGGTTCACGGGCGTGTTGTTTGGCGGTGGGTTAGTAATCGGCTTCCTCCTCAAGAGCGCCGCCACGGACAGCGAAGAGCGCGATTTCGTCCTGTTCAAACAGGGCGAGCGACCTGCTGCCGAGGCGCAAACTGCGTAACTGACTGATGGTGCGGCCTCGCGAGCGCTACTGTGTTCCGGGCTCAAAGATGCGCTGCTTCCACGCAGCGCTGGCATCGACCAGCGAGTAGCCATCGTTGCAGCTCAGCACGATGCCGACGTTCTTGCAGAACACCACCTCGACGATGTTCTGTTCGCGGGTGAAATCCGTTAGTTGATCCACTGCCATGAACACCTCAACGTTTTGAATCGCGTAATGCACTTCCCCGCCCCATTGCGAACCATATCCAGAAATTTTCAACGGCCCGCATAGCCGATAGACCGCTGCGGCTTTGCCCTGCGCGGTCTCCAATTCCCTGAACGGCAGAATGGTCGTCCCCACCAGGTGAAGGAAGCCGATCGCCCGACTGTCCATGAACGCCAGCGCGGCCCTTTCCGCGTCGTTCAATTGGCGAAGGGGTTGCGCCTTGGCGATGAAGCGGCGAGTCGACCAGGACAGGGCCACGAGTTTCCAGAGAACCACCACCGCCGGCCCGGTGAGCAGCGCCACGATGACGAAAACCGCGAGCATTTCGAACTCTGACTGGCCCATCAGGAGGCGCCCACGCCGTTCGATACAGGCCGGCGCTCCCAAAGACGCCTGGCCAGATTGGCGCCGTAGGCGACGCACAATCCACCGCTGACATATTCCACCCACGCCTGCGCGTTGCTGCGATCCGCGTCGGGGTAGCACAAGTGCGCCACCAGCCAGGAAGTCGCGAACAGCCCCATCATCACTGCGTTGCCGAGCCAGGCCTCATGTTCTTGATACCGCCAGTCGGCATAGGCATCGGGAACACCTTCGATCTTGAGCAGCCAGTCATACCAGCCTCTCTGCGCATCGACCTCGATATGAGCAATAACGGTCTGGCCTTCCTTGATGTGATTTTCAATCTGCCGCCGGACCGGTGGTTCGACGGACACACGTTTTTTACCGATGGTCATTCCCTCCTCAGGAACCCGGCGATAAACGCCTTGAATCAGATTGACCACGCTGCGTGGCTGATGCTTCTCCAGCGTCATGGGCAGGAAGCCCGCAAGGGTCACGAAGAAGAAAGGGACAAACCATTCCTTGGCTGTCAGCCACTCAAATGCCATCGCCCAGAACAGCAGCACGCTTGCCACAACTGCACAGGACCCCCAAAAGCGCCGCAGACAGGGCATGTGCGTGTTCATTTCATACGCGAGGCGTCGACGCTCTTTCTTGCGGGCAGGGCGCTGTCCCAGGATCAGTGTCTCTTCGTCGCCGATACATGGGCCCGGGATGCCGAACGTCCATTGAACGTCAGCCCGCTCGTCGGTTTCGACACGCTGGGCGAACGCCTCGATGTGATAGCCATCATTCAGGCGGATCACATAAGCGCGCTTTTTGCCGCAGATGATTTCGGCCTCGTTGTTGCCTTCCTTGTTCAGAAACGGCAGGGCCAGTGCAGGCAGGAAGACCGGGAATTCAGCGATGCGGTCCATGCCGGACCAGTCTTTCATGGTGCCGGTTTTTCGATAGGCGCCACTGATCAGGTGAACATCGCGCTCGAATGTTTCCTTGGGGTAATAGAGGGCGAGCAGCCGGTGCTCTTCGATCGTCGCGCACCGCGCAGGTTCGTCGCGGCGCAGGGCGTTGAGTCTGAACTGACATGCCCAGATGCCGCCGACATACATAAGCATTGAAAGCGTTTGAAACAGCGTGATGCCAACGGAAAGATAGCCGAGCACTGTAACGTCCTTGTCCTGTAGTGCCGCGTTGTCCCGTACGCGGCGGTGTTCTATGAAGCCAGAATGCCCGGCAGTGTCACATCGCTTGCCTCACGACGAACAACTGATCTCCAGATGCTTGCCCCATTCCGGCGGCCGCTCGGCGTAGCTTTCCATCCCCGGCTGCTCCTCGAAAGGTTTGCTCAGCACCGCGTGCAGGCGGCGAACCTCGGAGTAGTCGCCCTGTTCAGCCGCATCAATGGCTTTTTGCGCCAGATAATTGCGCAGGATGTACAGCGGATTGACTGCATGCATCCGCGCGCGACGTTGCGTTTGATCAGCCGCGCCATCACGGGCAACCCGCGCCACGTAGCGCTCGCCCCAGGCATCGAAACCTTTGATGTCGACGAAGTCGTCACGCAAAAGGGCGACGGCTTGTTCTGCTGAGTCCTCTCCGAGCCGGCGGAAAAACAGCGTGTAGTCGACGCCACTGTTCTGCATCAGTTGGAGGAGGTTTTCCAGCAGTGTCTGGTCGTCCTCTTCGGCGCTGGTGAAACCGAAGCGACGGCGCATCAGGTCGAGGTAATGCGCCTGGAACAGCGGCAAGTACAGGCCGAGGGTTTCGCGCAATGCTTCGACGCTGATGAACGGCGTCAGCGCTTGCGCGAGGGCGCTGAGGTTCCACTGGCCGACCGGCACCTGATTGCTGAACGAGTAGCGGCCCTGATCATCCGAGTGGTTGCAGATGAAGTTGGCGTCGAAGTCATCGAGGAAGGCGAACGGGCCGAAGTCGAAAGTGATGCCGAGGATCGACATGTTGTCGGTGTTCATCACGCCGTGGCAGAAACCGTAAGCCTGCCATTTGGCGATCAGTTCGGCGTTGCGCTCGACGATCTCGCGGAACATCGCCAGATACGGTTCCGGCTGCTCCAGGCATTGCGGATAGTGCATCGCCAATACGTGTTCGCCGAGCTGCTTTTGCTGCTCGGGACGCTTGGTGTAGTAGAAATATTCGAAGTGGCCGAAGCGGATATGGCTCGGCGCCAGACGCAGCACCATCGCCGCACGTTCCTGCTTTTCCCGCCAGACCGGCGTGTCGGAGCCGATCACACAAGCCGCACGCGACGAAGGAATGTTCAGCGCATGCAGCGCTTCAGAGGCAAGGAATTCGCGGATCGACGAACGCAGCACCGCACGGCCGTCGCCCATGCGCGAAAACGGCGTTTGCCCGGCGCCCTTGAGGTGCAAGTCCCAGTGCTCGCCGGCCTGGTTGTAGACCTCGCCCAGCAACAGACCACGTCCGTCGCCCAGTTGCGGCGTATAGCCGCCGAACTGGTGTCCGGAATAGACCATCGCCCGCGGCTCGGCATCGGCCCACAGTTTGTGGCCGCCAAACAGCTCGGCAAACTCCTGGGTTTCGGCGGTCGCCGGATCGAGATCCAGCAAGGCCAAGGCCGCCGGGCTGGCGACGACCAGGCGCGGATTGTCGATCGGCTCGGGCAGCACGTGGGCGGAGAACGCATCACCGAGGCGGGCGAAGCGATTGTCGAAGGTCAGTTCGTCGAGGGCTTTCAAGGGCCGGCTCCAGCAGAATGTCCGAGCATTCTGCTGGGAATAGACCGGTTAGTCGAGTTTGGCCGGCGGCGGTTCTTGCAGCGGCTTCTGCTCGTCGGGCACTGCGACGATGGTTTTGGCTTCCGGCTCGATGGGCACCAACTTGTATTCCTGGCCATGCAGGTTCTTCAGGTAAACCTCCATCTGGCGGAACGAGATGTTGATGTGCTGCTTCTTGAACTCGCGGTTGATGAAGCGGTTCACTTCATCGATCACCGGGTTACGGTCGCCGAGGTCACGCACGTGCATGCGCAGTTCGTGGTCGAGGGTGCTTTCGCCGAAGTTGAGGAAGTACACGTGCGGCTCGGGTTCCTTGAGCACGCGCGGATTTTCCCGGGCAGCCTTGAGCAGCAGTTCCTTGACCAGATCCAGATCGGAGCCGTAATCGACACCGAGTTTCAGCGTCACACGGGTGATGGTGTCGGTCAGCGACCAGTTGATCAGTTGTCCGGTGATGAACGTCTTGTTCGGGACAATGATGTCTTTGCGGTCAAAGTCGGTGATGGTCGTGGCGCGGATGCGGATCTTGCTCACCGTACCCGACAGGTTGCCGATGGTGATGGTGTCGCCGATCCGCACCGGACGTTCGAAGAGGATCATGATGCCGGAGATGAAGTTGGCGAAGATTTCCTGCATACCGAAGCCGAGACCCACCGACAGCGCCGCCACCAGCCATTGCAACTTGTCCCAGCTGACGCCGAGGGTCGACAGCGTCGAGACGAAACCGACGCCGGCGATCACGTACGACAATAGCGTCGTGGTCGCGTAGGCGCTGCCCTGAGCCAGATTGAGCTTCGACAACACAAACACTTCAAGCAGGCCGGGCAAGTTGCGCGCCAGGGCGAAGGTGATGCCGATGATGATCAATGCACCGAGCATGTCGCCGATGCTGATCGGCACCATGCTCATATTGGCGCCGGTGCCGCTGGTGTATTCGTAGAGGGTGATGTTGTCGAGGTACGAGAACACCGAGATCAGGTCCGACCATACCCAGTACAACGCCGCGATGAAGCCGCCGAGCAGGGCCAGACGGATCAGGCGCAGGGACTGTTCGTTGACCTTTTCGATGTCCAGCGTCGGCTCTTCGATCACTGCCTCGCCGTCGCCGGCTTCTCTCGCCGCCTGGCGTTTGGCCAGGGCGCGCTGGTAGGCCAAGCGTCGTGCGGCAACGCTCAGACCACGGACGAAGGTGGCTTCGATCACCAGCCAGAACATCAGCAGGTAAAGGGTGTTGATCAAACGGTCGCTGAGTTTCAGCGCGGTGTAGTAGTAGCCGAAGCAGACCGCGACGAACAGGGCGATAGGCAGCAGGGTGAACATCACGCCGACGGCTTTGCGGAACAGCGAGGTGTTTTCGTGGGCCGGGCTGCTGATCAGCAGGCGGCTGAGCAACCACGCCATCAAGGCGTAGCAGGTCAGCACGACCGGCATGCCGAGCACGTCGTCTGCCAGTGCCGCCGGTTGCAGTTCGGCCACCGCCACCACGGTGACCAGCGCCATGACCACCAGCCCGAGTCGACGGATCCAGCCTTGCAGGAATTCGACTTGCGGCTTCTCCCAACGGAAGTGCAGTTCGGCCACGCCGCCCGGCGCAAGAATCCGGTAGGCGGTGTAGAACACCAGCCACGCCTGACCCATTTGCAGCAGCGCCGCGCCCATGTTGGCGTTCTGCCCACGGGCGTCGATCTGCAAGGCCAGACCGCACAAGGCCAGACCGAGCGCCACCGGCATGGCCAGCAGAATATTGATCAGAATGGCCTGCGGCGTGTGCCACTGGCTGTCACGCTTGAAGTGGCCGATGTCCTGGTGAACCTTGTTCAACCGCGCGTACAAAGCCTTGCGTCGCCACAGCAGCGCACCGATCAGCAGCGCCAGCGGCAGGAACAGCAACGGGCGCTGAGTCAGGCCGTCAGTCAGCTCGCTCAGGCTTGAGGCCAGCGGCAGGGTGTCGACCTGACGTTTCAGGCGTTCCGGCACGCCACGCATCCACTCGATGTCCAGCGGCTTGTTGCTGGGGATCCAGAACATCTGTTCGTCGAGGGTCGCGCGCAGGCTCTGCGCAGTGCTCAGCAGCTGCTTCTGATTCAGTTGCAGGGTGATCGATTCATTGAGCATCGCGCTCAGTTCGCGATTCAGACGCTCCAGCAAGTCGGCACGGGTGCTGGCCAGCTCGAGCAGGCTCTTGCGCAGTTGCGGTGTGACTTGTTCCGGTGGCTGGGTGGACAGCAGGTTGTCGACATAGGCCGCCGGATTGCTCAGTTGTTCACGTTGCTGGCTGACGTCGAATTGCCACAGGCGAATGTCGGCGATCTGATCCGCCAGATCGCGGTCGACCTTGAGGCGCGGCAGGGCCTGTTTCTGCTTGTAAAGAATCTTCGACAGCAGCAGGCTGCCCTTGAGCACGTTGATCTGCTCGTCGAGGGCCGAATCGCTTTGGGTCAAGCTGTCGAGCTGCTGCTTGGTCTGCAGATTCTGCTGAGTGACTTCGTTGAGGCGGTCGGTGCTTTTGAGCAGATAGTCCGACAACTTGAGGTTGGCCGTACTTTCGATGGCAAGCAGGCTGCTGCTGCCGGCCTTTTGCGCTTCGATCGATTGCTGGGTGACGGTTTCCTGAGACTGCGCCAGACGCTTCTGGTTGATCAGCGTTTGCAGCTCCTGGATCTCGCGGTCGAGGCGGTCGGACTTCTCCGAGAGCAAGTCATGCAGGCTGTTGCCTAGATCCTGCAACTGGTTGTTGCCGGCCAGTTCCTGGCGGCGCAGCGGAATCAGTGCGTTCAGCGCGGCCAGCTCGGCGTTCAGCAGGTCTCGCTGCTCGGCGCTGACGGTCTTGCCCGCGTCCTTGCCGGACTTGAGGATGTTGTTGATTTGCTGGATGCGCGTCTGACTGGCGGAAATTTCCGCTTGGGCGCGCTCGGGCCGGGTCTGCGCGGTAATGATCAGACTGTTGGCGTCGGCCAGGGCTTTTTGCAGATCGCTTTGCTGGGTCGAACGATCGGTCAGAATCTGCTCCAGCTGCGTGATCGACTCTTTGGGAAAGCGCTGGGCCACCGGCACTACCGCGTTCGCCTTGAGCCGCGTCAGTTCGCGATTGTTCTCGATGGTCTGCTTTGGCGCGGTCGCCAATTGCTGCTTCAGATCACTGAGTTTCTGCTCGTAATCACGCCGGTTGTTGAGCTGATTGAGCGTGTTCTGCAAAACGGCTTGCAGAGGCTTTTTATCAGCATCCGGCAGTTTGCTGTCGGCAAGCTTGTCCAGACTGGCCTGCACGGCGTCGCTGGACGGTGGTTCGGCGGCGTACAGCGGGCCGACAGTAAGACTCAGGCCCAGCAGGGCCGCGGCGAAAAAGGAACGCAGGATAGGCATAGAGACCGGTCAAGCAAGTGAGAGTGGACGCAGTTTAGAGGAAGAGCCCGGGGCCCGGGCGACTTCCTTCGGGGAATCTGACGCCGACTTTGCCGATCTTGTTCCCGTCCATGACCGCAACCGTCCAGTGAGTGTTGTTCCACTCCACCTGGTCACCGACGATTGGCGCACCGCCGACTTTCTGCGCGATGAAGGCGCCCAGGGTCATGTCCGGATCGATGCCGTCGGCCGGCAACCCGTAAAGCGCTGCAACCGCTTTAAGCTGGGCGTCTCCTTCGAGCACAAAGTCGCCGAAGAAACGCAGATCGAGGCCACGTTGCGGCGCCTGGCTGAACAGTTTTCCTAGAGCCGGCAAGTTGTGTTCATGGCCGATAACACACAGCAAATCATCGACTTCCAGCACCGTACTACCCGACGGATGGAGCAATTGCTGGCCACGAAACAGGGCAGCGATACGGGTGCCTTCGGGCATTTTCAGCTCACGCAGGGGCGAACCGATGCACCATTTCTCCGCGCCGAGCTTGTACACGAACAGCTCCCATTCGCTGGTGACGTGAACTTCCAGCGCTGAACGGGAAATGGGCGCAGGCTCGGGCGGTACCGTCACCTTGAGCAGTTTGGCTACCCACGGCAGGCTCGTGCCCTGTACCAGCAGCGACACCAGCACGATGAAGAAGGCGAGGTTGAAGTACAGCTGCGCGTTCGGCAGACCGGCCATCAGCGGGAACACCGCCAGAATGATCGGTACGGCGCCGCGCAGGCCGACCCAGGAAATAAAGGCTTTCTCGCGGCCATGGAAGGCCTTGAATGGCAGTAGGCCGACGACTACCGACAGTGGTCGCGCGAACAGAATCATCCACAGTGCCAGACCCAGGGCAGGCAGGGCGATCGGCAGCAAATCATGCGGCGTGACCAACAGTCCCAACACCAGGAACATGCCGATCTGCGCCAGCCACGCCATGCCGTCGAGCATGTGCAGGATGCCGTGGCGACTGCGCACCGGACGGTTGCCGATCACCAGACCACACAGATAAACCGCAAGGAAGCCACTGCCGTGCAAGGCGTTGGTCAGGGCGAACACCACCAGACCACCCGCGATCACCAGGATCGGATACAGGCCGGCGGCGAGGTTGATCCGGTTGACCAGTTGCAGCATCAGCCAGCCACCGCCCAGACCGATCACGCCACCGATGCCGAACTCGCGGATCAGGTGGGTCAGCAGGCTCCAGTGCAGGCCGGTCTGGCCGCTGGCGAGCATGTCGATCAGGGTCACGGTGAGAAACACCGCCATCGGGTCATTGCTGCCGGATTCGATTTCCAGGCTGGCGGTCACCCGTTCGTTCAGGCCTTTGCCACCGAGCAGCGAGAACACCGCTGCGGCGTCGGTCGAGCCGACGATGGCGCCGATCAACAAGCCCTGAATCAGGTTCAGGTCGAACAGCCACGCCGCCGCCATGCCGGTCAACCCGGTGGTAATCAGCACCCCGACCGTGGCCAGCGACAACGCCGGCCATAGCGCCACGCGGAAACTCGACACCCGCGTGCGCAAACCGCCGTCGAGGAGGATCACCGCCAGGGCGAGGTTGCCGACCAGATAGGCCGTCGGGTAGTTATCGAAAATGATCCCGCCGCCATCAACCCCGGCCGCCATGCCGACCGCAAGAATGATGACCAGAATCGGAATGCCGAGACGGGAAGACAGAGAGCTGACAAGAATGCTTGCGCCTACCAGCAACGCGCCGATCAAGAACAGGCTGTTGATGGTCGTCGCATTCAAAGGCAGTACTCCAGAAGCGTAAAGACGGGCACAAACTGACCATGCAGTCTGCGTGCCAGCGATTCTAACCTGTTGAAATGTGATGCTGTCAAAAAGGTTTTTGCGCCGGCGTGTCCGGAATTTTGGTTCGGCTGGGGATTGCTGCCCTCACCGTAACCCTCTCCCGGGGGGAGAAGGGACTGACCGCGGTGTTCGTTCAAGCTGCACCGACCTGAGATATCGAGCCGAACTCAGGTCTTGAAGTGCATGAAGATCGGCCCCCTTTCCCCCTCGCCCCCTTGGGGGAGAGGGCTGGGGTGAGGGGGTAGCTTTTGATCTTAAAGGCTAAACCGCCCAACCATATTGTTCAGGTCCAGCGCCAACCGCGACAGCTCGTTGCTCGCCGCACTGGTCTGATTCGCGCCGGTCGCCGATTGCACCGACAGGTCGCGGATGTTCACCAGGTTACGGTCCACTTCCCGCGCCACTTGTGCCTGCTCTTCGGCGGCGCTGGCGATCACCAGGTTGCGCTCGTTGATTTCGACGATGGCAGTGTTGATGGTGTCCAGCGACATCCCGGCACCACGGGCAATGTTCAGCGTCGACTCGGCGCGCTCGGTGCTGTTACGCATCGAATCCACCGCGTGTTCGGTGCCGCTCTGAATGCTGCCGATCATGCGCTCGATTTCGCTGGTCGATTGCTGAGTGCGGTGCGCCAGTGCACGAACCTCGTCAGCCACCACCGCAAAACCACGACCGGCCTCACCGGCACGGGCCGCTTCAATAGCTGCGTTCAACGCCAGCAGGTTGGTCTGGTCAGCCAGACCACGGATCACGTCCAGCACCTTGCCGATGTCGCGAGACTCATTGGCCAGATCGCCGATCAACGATGCAGTGCTCTGCACGTCGGCACTCATGCGTTCGATGGCGCTGACGGTTTCCTGAACCAGATCACGACCGTCGCCGGCCGAGGTGGTGGCGTTCTTCGACGCTTCCGAAGTGCTCACTGCGTTGCGTGCGACTTCTTCCACAGCACTGGTCATCTCGTTGACCGCAGTCGCCGCCTGTTCAATTTCGTTGTTCTGCTGGGTCAGGCCCCGCGCGCTTTCGTCGGTGACACTGTTCAGTTCTTCAGCGGCAGAAGCCAGTTGAGTGGCCGAACCGGAAATTCGCTGCAAAGTGTCGCGCAGTTTCGATTGCATCTTGGCCATGGCAGCCAGCAGGCGCCCGGCTTCATCGGAACCGTCGACGTGAATTGGCTGGGTCAGGTTGCCCTCGGCAATGGTTTCCGCCGCGTCGAGTGCCTTGGAGATCGGCCGGGTGATGCTGATGGTCAGCAACCAGGCGAACAGGAAGGTCAGGCCGGTGGCGATCACCAGCAGGGTCACCACCAGATCGAACGCCGAGGAATACTGATCGGCCGCTTGCTGATTGGTCTCGCTGATCTGCTCGCCGTTGATCTGCATCAGGCGGTTGAGCACGGTGTTCATGGCTTCGGAGTTGTTCAGCAACTCGGTGTTGAGCAGGTTGCGCAGCTCATCCACCTGATTGTTGCGCGACAGGCTTTTCATCCGGTCTTCGATCTGGCGGTACTGACCGAGCAACTGCACGTACTGATCGTAGGCCGAACGCTCTTCCGGGCTGCCGATCAGCGGCTCGTAATCAGTCTGGGCCTTGCGGATCTGCTGATTGCGCATGTCCAGCAGCTCAATCGTTTTTTGCTGCACATCCGGTTCACGGTTGACCAGCAGGCGGTACGACAGCACGCGCAGACGCAGAGTCAATTGAGTGAACTCGTCGAGGTTCTTGATGCTCGGCACGCTGCTCGACGAGATATCCTCGGCGGCGCTGCGAATTTTGCTCATCTGATTCAGCGCGAACACGCCCAGAATCAGCATCAGGCCGCCGATCAGGGCGAAACCGGTAAACGCCCGGGGGGCGATGTTCATATTGCGAAGGGACATGGGGCGGATACCAAGAGAGGGCCGCATCCATGCGGGCTGAGACTGCTGTATGGATGACTTATCGGTCATACGACTAAAGTCTTGAGGCGGTGTGCGTATTTGTCGCAGAAGGTCTTGGGCGACGAAGTGCAGGAACCAGATCGGCAGATCACAGTCTTTTAAACTCGCGAGAACGCTCGCCCGCCAGGAAAATCAAGGCCTTGCGCCGGTTAAACCCTGGCATCCGTGGTGACTTTTCTTTATCGTACGCGCCCTTTGAAAAACGCTTGGAAGATCAAAATGTTGGAAGCATCCCTCAGCCAATTGGAACAGCTCGTCAGCGACCTGGTGCAACAGAACCAGGCCCTCTCGCAAACCAACCAGACCCTGTCCACGGAACTGGCCCAGGCCAAGGATGAAAACGAAAGCCTGCAACTGAGCCTGATGGAACAGGAAGAAAAGCACGGCGCCACCGCCGCACGCATTCAAGCCTTGGTTGATCGCGTCAACGCAGGTCCTGTCAGCGCATGAACCACCACACAGCAGGGGTAAAAGTCGTCTCCATTCTCGGGGAGGACTATTCGATCAAGGCACCGGCCGGGGAAGAACAGACCCTGCTGGACGCGGCAATGATGCTCAAGGCCGCTTTGGACGACACCAAAAGGAAATACCCGACGCTGATCGGCGACCGCCTGCTGGTGCTGGCGGCAATGAATCTGTGCTCGCAGCAGATCGAAATGAAGAAGCAGCACAAAGAAGAACTCGACCGTTACCAAGAGCAAGTCAGCGCCACGGTCGACACCATCGCCAAGACCATCAATCAGGGCTGACGGGTTTGCGCACAACCAAAGAATAGATTGTCGATCGGGTTGTATACAATCGGCACGGCTGTTGCATTGTTTCGGCCACTTATTCTTTGGGGGTGCTCCATGCAGTTGTGGCGACGCAGTATTCAATGGCAGCTGATTCTCAGCATGGGCACCGCCCTGCTGGTCAGCATCCTGATCGTGGTTGGCATTTATACCCTGGTGGTCAACCGCCTCGCCCAGAGCTATCTGGTCGAACAAGCGTTGCCGTCGAGCATCGAAGCGACGCGCAACGACATCGAACGCATCCTTATCCAGCCGTTGACGGCCGCGAAAGACATCGCCAGCAATTCCATGGTGCGCGATTGGTTGGCGGCGGGTGAAGACGGCAGCAAAACGGCGGCCTTCGCACAGTATCTGGAAGGCATCCGCGCCGAACACAAGGCTTTTACCGCTTTGATCATCGGCACCGAATCGAATCACTACATCACCGAAAAAGGCCTGGATCGCACCCTCAGTCGCGCCAAACCGGCCGACGCCTGGTTCTATTCTTTCCTCGACAGCAATCAGCCGCGCACCCTGAACATCGACAACGATGGGGCCACCGGAGAATTGGCGCTGTTCATCGATCTGAAGGTTGAACAGGCCGGCAAAGTGGTCGGCGTAGCGGGGCTTGGGCTGAGCATGAAAGAGCTGTCCGAGCTGATTCACAACTTCAGCTTCGGCGAGCGCGGCAAGGTCTATCTCGTGCGTTCCGACGGTTTGATCCAGGTGCACCCCGAGGCGCAGTTCAGTGGCAAGCGCACCTTGAGCGAGCAGATTGGCGCTTCGGCGGCGCAGGCCGTCATGGGTCAAAAAACTGCCATAAGCAGCAGCTTCCAGCGGGATGGCGAAGACTTCCTTGCCTTCAGCCTGCCTTTGCGTGATTTGGGCTGGACCCTGGTGGCCGAAGTGCCGCAGTCGCAGATCTACGCCGAAGCCCGCAAGGCGATGTGGATGAGCGGCGGCATCGGATTGGCGGTGGCGCTGGTGTGCCTCGCGTTGGTGGTATGGCTGGCCCAAGGGTTGGTGCGACCGATTCGTCAGGTAACAGCGGCGCTGGTAGCAATCGGTAGCGGTGGGGGAGATTTGACCCATCGGTTAGATTCCAGTCGTGCCGATGAGCTGGGCGATCTCGCCCGCGGCTTCAACCGTTTCCTCGATAGCCAACGGGGGATGATCGGCGAAGTGCTGACCACCAGCGAGCGCTTGCGCACGGCGGTCGGGCAGGTGGCAAAGGTGGTGGAGAACACTGCCGAGCGTTCTGGTCGGCAGCAGGAAATGACCGACATGGTCGCCACCGCCGTTCACGAAATGGGCCTGACCGTGCAGGAAATCGCCCAGAACGCCGGCAACGCCGCGCTGGCTTCGCAAACCGCACGGGACGAAGCGATGCAGGCGCGGGAAGTGGTCGGTGGCTCGATTCGACATATAGAAAGCATGTCCGATGAGATCGGTGTGGCGGCGGGCGCGGTGGGTGAGTTGGCGCAGCAAGTGGCGTCGATCGATTCGGTGCTGGCGGTGATTCGCGGGGTTTCCGAGCAGACCAATCTATTGGCGCTGAACGCTGCCATCGAGGCCGCACGCGCCGGGGACATGGGCCGAGGGTTCGCTGTCGTTGCAGACGAGGTTCGCACCTTGGCGCGCAGAACCCAGGCGTCCACCGACGAGATTCAGCAAATGATCGGCAGCCTCAAGCAAGGTGCGGAAAACGCCGTGTCGTCGATGCGCACCGGCCAGGCTGCGACGGGCACCGGGGTTGAGTCGAGCCAGCGTACCGGCGCATCGTTGACTGCGATTACCGGGCAGGTCGAGCGCATCAGTGACATGAACCACCAGGTGGCGACAGCGACCGAGGAGCAGTCGGCGGTGACCGAGGAGATCAACCGTAACGTGCAGGGGATTTCCGATCTGGCGCGGGCGACGGCGGGAGAGGTTCGGGCTTGTCGAGAGGATTGTCAGATGTTGCAGCGGTTGGCGGATGATCTGGCGCGGCAGATGGGTGGGTTCAAGTTGAGTTGATGCGCCACCCGTCCCGGCCCCTTCGCGGGCAAGCCCGCTCCCACAGGTACTGCGGCGGTTTCACGAAATGTGTGACCACCAAAGAACCCTGTGGGAGCGGGCTTGCCCGCGAAGACGGTATCAGCCGCAACGCATAATCCAGATCAGAACCAAGCATCCTGCATCGTCAGACACGTATCATCCCGCGCCTCCAGCAACGCCAGCTCATGGTGACAACCCGGCACTTCCCACGTCAGGAAGTACCGTGCCGCCTGCAACTTGCCCTTATAGAAGTCGACATCCGCCGCATTGCCTTTCAGCAAGCCTTCTTCGGCACGAATCGCCTGCTCCAGCCAACGCCAGCCAATCACCGTGTGCCCGAACACCTTCAAGTACAGCGCCGAGTTCGCCAGGCTGCTGTTGACCTTGCCCTGCGCCAGATCGGTCAACAAACCAATGGTCACGACTTGCAAACGCGCGACCAGTTTCTCCAGCGGCTCACGCAGCGCGGTCAGCGATTCGTGCGCCGTTGCGCGCTCAGCGGTATTGGCAATCAGACGAATCAATTGCTTCAGTCCCGCGCCACCGTTCTGCGCCAGCTTACGCCCGAGCAAGTCCAGCGACTGAATGCCATGAGTGCCCTCGTGGATCGGGTTCAGCCGGTTGTCGCGGTAATACTGCTCCACCGGGTATTCACGGGTGTAACCGTGGCCGCCGAGAATCTGGATCGCCAGCTCGTTGGCCTTCAGGCAGAACTCCGACGGCCAGGATTTGACGATCGGCGTCAGCAAATCCAGCAACTCATGAGCCTGTTTACGCTCGCTTTCGGTCTCAAGCGTGGTGGTGTCGTCGAATAAACGCGCGGCATACAAACCGAGGTCAAATGCCCCTTCGACGTAGGACTTTTGCGTCAGCAGCATGCGTCTTACGTCCGCGTGCTGAATGATCGCCACCGGTGCCGTGGTCGGGTCTTTGCTGTCCGGCACTCGACCTTGCGGACG
Source organism: Pseudomonas sp. FW305-7 (assembly GCF_058786735.1). Taxonomy (NCBI): domain Bacteria; kingdom Pseudomonadati; phylum Pseudomonadota; class Gammaproteobacteria; order Pseudomonadales; family Pseudomonadaceae; genus Pseudomonas; species Pseudomonas sp. FW305-7. The sequence goes on along the minus strand of NZ_JBYSZA010000007.1, from coordinate 169,573 downwards.
CTCGCGGGCGTATTCCAGCGAATACAGATAACCGGCATAACCGAGCATCACCGCACCCATGCCGACGCCGATCCGCGCTTCATTCATCATCTGGAACATGTAACTCAAACCGTGATGCGGCTTGCCCACCAGATAGCCGACGCATTCACCGTTATCGCCGAAGTTCAGTGCGGTGGAAGTGGTGCCACGCCACCCCATCTTGTGGAACAGCCCCGCGAGCAACACGTCGTTGCGCTGACCGAGGCTGCCGTCATCGTTGACCAGAAATTTCGGCACGATGAACAGAGAAATGCCCTTCACCCCCGGCGGCGCGTCCGGCAGTTTGGCCAGCACCATGTGCACGATATTTTCCGAGAGGGGGTGATCACCGCCGGAAATGAAGATCTTGTTGCCCTTGAGGCGATAAGTGCCGTCGGACGCAGGCTCGGCGCGTGTACGAATATCCGACAACGATGAGCCAGCGTGGGGTTCGGTCAGGGCCATGGTGCCGAAGAAACGACCGTCGATCATCGGTTGCAGGAAGCGCTGCTTCTGCTCGTCGGTGCCAAAGCTTTCGATCAGGTTCGCCGCGCCCATGGTCAGGAACGGATACGACGTCGATGCGGCGTTGGCCGACTGGAAGTGCGCGAAGCAGGCCTGCGAGAGCAGCGTAGGAAGTTGCATGCCACCGGCGTCGAAACTTCTCGCGGCGTTGAGGAATCCGGCCTCAAGGAAGGCATCCACCGCCGGTTTCACCTCGGGAATCAGAATCGCCTTACCGTCCTCGTAGCGCGGCTCGTTCTCGTCGCCCTTGCGGTTGTGCGGCGCGAAGTATTTTTCGGCGATGTTGCGTGCGGTGCCGATGGCGGCGTCGAAGGTCTCGCGATTGTGCTCGGCAAAACGCTCACGGCGGGTCAGGCCCTCGGCATCAAGGACTTCATACAGCTCGAAAGCCAGATTGCGGGAACTGAGCAGCGTCTCGGACATGGCGGCCTACCTTTTTTTGGGTTGGGCCGAGTCTAGGCGTGCTGATAAAAGCTGAACAGGATGATTGATAAGCGTGATGGAGGGGCAAAACGAGTGTAGGGCATGATCGTTCCCACGCTCTGCGTGGGAATGCAGCCCGGGACGCTCCGCGTCCCTAAACGGCGTGACGCAGAGCGTCACAGGAGGCATTCCCACGCGGAGCGTGGGAACGATCAATCAACCAGGGACGTTAGCCGATAGTCATCAGGCTGGCATTACCACCCGCCGCAGCCGTGTTAACGCTCAACGCTCGCTCGATCACCAGACGCTCCAGCGCAATGTTGGTCTCGCCCTGGGACAAGCCCTGGACACCAACAATGGCACCGGCACGCTTGGCAATCTGCTGGCAAACGCCACGCAACTGGTCGGAATGGCCGTGATGCAGAACCGCATCAAACACCACTTCGTCTTTATTCCAGTCGGAAACCAGCTTGATCCGCGCCTGAACATCCTTCGGCAAGCGTGCGAACAAGGCCTTGCTGATGTCGGATTCCGGCCATACCGCCGAACCGCCAACCGCCAGCACTGCTGCCAGTTGCGTCAGCAGATCACCTTCAACCTCCGTCAGGCACAGCACGTGCTCGCGCGGCAGGATGGCGTAGCTGTTCTTCTCACCGGTCGGGCCGGCCAGCACGCGGGTGATGCCGCTCTGCGACTGCGTAGCGTACTGCACGCACAGAGTGCTCAAGTCGGCGTACTTATTGCTCTCGGCCCAGGCTTTCAGGGCATTCAGCGGTTTGCTCATGGCATCACGCAGACGCACGTCCGGCGCCACGGCAGCATCACCGCGAGCGAAGGATTGTTCGATGGCATCCGTAGGGCGAGTCGACAGCAAGCGGTACAAGTACAGCGGACCACCGGCTTTCGGGCCAGTGCCCGACAGGCCTTCGCCGCCGAACGGCTGCACGCCGACCACGGCACCAACGATGTTGCGGTTGACGTAGACGTTACCGGCGTTGACGTTGTCGATCACCTTGGCGATGGTCTCGTCGATACGTGTGTGTACGCCGAGGGTCAGGCCGTAGCCGGAAGCGTTGATCTGGCCGATCAGTTGATCGATTTCTTTACGCTTGTAGCGCACCACGTGCAGCACCGGACCGAAGATCTCGCGTTGCAGCTCATCGAAGCTTTCCAGTTCGATCAGGGTCGGCATGACGAAGGTGCCGCGTTTGACTTCTTCAGTGTCGGCAATCGCCACTTGGTACACGTTGCGACCTTTGTCGCGCATGCCCTGGATGTGCTTGTCGATGCCAGCCTTGGCTTCAGCGTCGATGACTGGGCCGATGTCCACGGACAGGCGTTCAGGATTGCCGAGACGGCTTTCAGCCATCGCGCCTTTGAGCATTTCGATGACGCGATCAGCGGAATCTTCCTGCAGGCACAACACACGCAGCGCCGAGCAACGCTGACCAGCGCTGTCGAAGGCCGAAGACACCACGTCGATCACCACTTGTTCGGTCAGTGCCGAGGAGTCGACGATCATTGCGTTCTGGCCACCGGTTTCGGCGATCAGCGGAATCGGACGGCCCTGGCTGTCCAGGCGACCGGCAATGTTGCGTTGCAGCAGACGAGCAACTTCAGTGGAACCGGTGAACATCACGCCTTTGACGCGCTCGTCACCGACCAGACCGGCACCGACGGTTTCACCGCGACCCGGCAGCAGTTGCAGCACGCCTTCCGGAATCCCGGCTTCGAGCAGCAAGCGTACGGCTTGAGCGGCAACCAGCGGGGTTTGCTCGGCCGGTTTGGCCAATACCGGGTTACCGGCAGCCAGTGCCGCAGCGACTTGGCCACTGAAGATCGCCAGCGGGAAGTTCCACGGGCTGATGCACACCACTGGGCCCAGTGGGCGGTGGGCGTCGTTGCTGAAATCGTTGCGTGCCTGCACCGCGTAATAACGCAGGAAGTCGACGGCTTCGCGGACTTCGGCGATGGCGTTGGCGAAGGTCTTGCCGGCTTCGCGAGCCAGCAGACCCATCAGCGGCTGGATCTCGCCTTCCATCAAGTCAGCGGCACGCTCCAGAATCGCCGCGCGCTCGGCCGGCGGGGTGGCCTGCCAGATCGGTGCAGCGTTCAGCGCGCACTGGATGGCGTTGTCGACGTCCTCGACGGTGGCTTCCTGAACGTGACCGACCACATCACGATGGTCTGCCGGGTTCAGTACTGGCGCAGGCGTTTCGTTGCTGGAAGCGCAACCGAGCATCGGCGCGGCTTTCCAGTTGTTGTGCGCGGTGGCGAGCAGGGCGCAGGACAGCGAGGCCAGACGATGTTCGTTGGCCATGTCGATGCCGCTGGAGTTGGCGCGCTCGGAACCGTACAAGTCACGCGGCAGCGGAATACGCGGGTGCGGCAGGCCGAAACCACCTTCCACGGTTGCCATCTGCTCGATCTGCGCAACCGGATCGGCCACCAGTTCCTGAATCGAAATCGACTGGTCGGCGATGCGGTTGACGAACGAAGTGTTCGCGCCGTTTTCCAGCAAACGACGTACGAGGTACGCCAGCAGGGTTTCATGAGTACCAACCGGAGCGTACACGCGGCACGGACGGTTCAGCTTGCCTTCGGAAACTTTGCCTACAACCTGCTCGTACAAAGGTTCGCCCATGCCGTGCAGGCACTGGAATTCGTACTGGCCCGGGTAATAGTTCTGACCGGCAATGTGGTAGATGGCCGACAGGGTGTGGGCGTTGTGCGTGGCGAACTGCGGGTAGATGACTTCCGGCACCGACAGCAGTTTGCGGGCGCAGGCGATGTAGGAAACGTCGGTGTACACCTTGCGGGTATAGACCGGATAGCCTTCCAGGCCTTCGACCTGGGCGCGCTTGATCTCGCTGTCCCAGTACGCGCCTTTCACCAGACGGATCATCAGGCGATGACGGCTGCGGCGGGCCAGATCGATCACGTAGTCGATCACGTACGGGCAACGCTTCTGATAAGCCTGGATAACGAAACCGATGCCGTTCCAGCCGGTCAGTTGCGGCTCGAAGCACAGACGCTCAAGCAGATCCAGCGACAGCTCGAGGCGGTCGGCTTCTTCGGCGTCGATGTTCAGGCCGATGTCGTATTGCTTGGCCAGCAGGGTCAGCGACAGCAGGCGCGGGTACAGCTCGTCCATCACGCGCTCGTACTGCGCACGGCTGTAGCGCGGGTGCAGTGCCGACAGTTTGATGGAGATGCCCGGGCCTTCATAAATCCCACGGCCGTGGGAGGCTTTGCCGATCGAGTGGATGGCTTGTTCGTACGACGCCAGGTACTTCTGGGCGTCGTGCTCGGTCAGTGCCGCTTCACCGAGCATGTCGTAGGAATAGCGGAAGCCCTTGGCTTCGAACTTGCTCGCGTTGGCCAGCGCTTCGGCGATGGTTTCGCCGGTGACGAACTGTTCGCCCATCAGGCGCATGGCCATGTCGACGCCCTTGCGGATCATCGGTTCGCCGCTCTTGCCGATGATGCGGCTCAGCGAAGAAGTCAGGCCGGCTTCGTTGTGGGTCGACACCAGTTTGCCGGTCAGCAGCAGACCCCAAGTGGCGGCGTTGACGAACAGCGAAGGGCTGTTGCCCAGGTGCGGGTGCCAGTTGCCGGTGCTGATCTTGTCGCGGATCAGTGCGTCGCGAGTGCCTTTGTCCGGAATACGCAGCAGCGCTTCGGCCAGGCACATCAGCGCCACGCCTTCCTGGGACGACAGGGAAAACTCCTGCAGCAGACCCTGAACAATGCCTGCACGACCGCCGGCACTTTTCTGGTTACGTAGTTTTTCGGCGATAGAGGCGGCGAGTTTGTTGGTCGCTTCAGCCATCGGCGCCGGCAGGCGCGCCTGCTCGATCAGCATTGGCACGACTTCCGGCTCAGGGCGGCGGTAAGCGGCGGTGATCGAAGCGCGCAGAACCGACTGCGGCAAGATGCTTTCAGCAAATTCGAGGAAGCACTGGTGGGCGTGATCGGTATGAAGTTCGCCAGCGTCGTCGGCGTCCTTGGCGGTCAAACCGTTCAGCTCGGTCAGGGTTGCACCACCCTCGAGTTTTTCCAGGTAATTGAAAATTGCCTGCTTGATCAGCCAGTGCGGTGTGCGATCAATCGAGGTCGCGGCAGCCTTCAGGCGCTCGCGGGTCGGGTCATCGAGTTTGACCCCAAGGGTGGTGGTAGCCATATTTTTATCCTCATGGTTGCCACAGTTGCGTGGCATCAGCTGGCGGCAAGATTAGCCGTGCGCTGAAAGAGGTGCAACCGGGTGCAACCCTTTTTTTGTCGGAAAAATAAGCAGCTCATCAGGAAATATTTTCTGGTACGAAAGTGCCGCTCCTGCTTGGTGCTTTTGCTTCTAGCAAAGCGCGTTGACTGCGCTAAAAGGGAGCAAAAACCGCTTGTTTGTCGATATATCCGACTAGGTGCAACTAATTCTCGCGAAACTGGTTGCACCTTTTTTGGTTTGTTGCATAGCATTCGCGCCCAAGGTGCAACCGGTGTAAACCGGTGCATCGGCTGGTGGCTTTCCTGGGGAAACATCAGTCCTAAATGCTCGGGATCCGGATTCGTCTGCCAAACGTCGTCGTTTGTGTGCGATCCATCACCGCTGCTACATAAAAACAAAGCCAGGGCGTAACTTAATGAGCGTAAGCAATCCAACACTGATCACGTTCGTGATCTACATCGCAGCAATGGTGCTGATCGGCTTCATGGCCTATCGCTCCACCAATAACCTTTCTGACTACATTCTTGGCGGCCGCAGCCTCGGCAGCGTGGTGACGGCGTTGTCCGCCGGTGCTTCCGACATGAGTGGCTGGTTGCTTATGGGCCTGCCGGGCGCCATCTACATGTCCGGTCTGTCCGAAAGCTGGATCGCCATCGGCCTGATCGTCGGTGCCTACCTGAACTGGCTGTTCGTTGCCGGTCGTCTGCGCGTGCAGACCGAGCACAACGGCGATGCCCTGACTCTGCCGGACTACTTCTCCAGCCGTTTTGAAGACAAAAGCGGCCTGCTGCGGATCATCTCGGCCATCGTGATTCTGGTGTTCTTCACCATTTATTGCGCATCCGGCATCGTGGCTGGTGCCCGTCTGTTCGAAAGCACCTTCGGCATGTCCTACGAGACCGCGCTGTGGGCCGGTGCTGCAGCGACGATTGCCTACACCTTCGTGGGTGGTTTCCTGGCGGTGAGCTGGACTGACACCGTACAAGCCACGCTGATGATCTTCGCCCTGCTGCTGACGCCGATCATCGTGCTGCTGGCCACTGGCGGTGTCGACACCACATTCCTGGCGATCGAAGCCCAGGATCCAAGCAACTTCGACATGCTCAAGGGCACCACTTTCATCGGCATCATCTCGCTGATGGGCTGGGGTCTGGGCTACTTCGGTCAGCCGCACATTCTTGCGCGCTTCATGGCCGCTGACTCGGTTAAATCGATCGCCAACGCCCGTCGCATCTCCATGACCTGGATGATCCTGTGCCTGGGCGGCACCGTGGCGGTGGGCTTCTTCGGTATCGCCTACTTCTCGGCGCACCCGGAAGTTGCCGGTCCCGTGACCGAAAACCACGAGCGTGTGTTTATCGAGCTGGCAAAAATCCTCTTCAACCCATGGGTTGCCGGTGTGTTGCTGTCGGCCATTCTGGCAGCGGTAATGAGCACCCTGAGCTGCCAACTGCTGGTGTGCTCCAGCGCTCTGACCGAAGACTTCTACAAGACTTTCCTGCGTAAATCCGCTTCGCAAACCGAGCTGGTCTGGGTCGGCCGCGCCATGGTGCTGCTGGTTGCTCTGATCGCTATCGCGATGGCGGCGAACCCGGAAAACCGCGTGCTGGGTCTGGTGTCGTACGCCTGGGCTGGTTTCGGTGCTGCGTTCGGTCCGGTTGTGTTGATCTCGGTCATCTGGAAAGGCATGACCCGCAACGGCGCACTGGCCGGTATCCTGGTCGGCGCGATCACCGTGGTGGTATGGAAGCATTTCGAGGTGATGGGTCTGTACGAAATCATCCCGGGCTTCATCTTCGCCAGCCTGGCGATCTACATCGTCAGCAAGCTCGGTTCGCCAAGCAAAGGCATGGTGATGCGCTTCGAAGCGGCAGAAAAAGATTTCCATCTGAACAAGTGATGGCGCTGAGCTAAAGCCCACAGGAAAACGGCCCGCCTCCCACAAGGAGCGGGCCGTTTTTTATTGCCCAGAATTTCTCAAGAGTACTGGAGAACCCTGTGGGAGCTGGCTTGCCAGCGATAGCGGTGTGTCAGTCAATGCATGTGCTGAAGGTGCTGGCATCATCGTCGGCAAGCCAGCTCCCACAGGTTCCGTGTTGGTTTTGAGGCGTATGTCTGTAGTCGGATGCGCCGACTTTTTACGGGATATTCAGCAGTCCATGTAGGGCAAATCTGATTTTCCTGTCGCCCGCTCAATCGCTCTTGTCCCTCATGCAGAATCGGCCGCCCTCACACTGCAGAGAAACATCGGATGTTCGCGCCTGCCAATCAACCGCGCTTCACGTTGACCCTTGAAGGCGCCCAGCACGACCTCAAAGTCCTTGAGTTCACGGGCAAGGAAGCCATCAGCCAATCTTTTCGCTTTGAGCTGGAACTGGTCAGCGAGCGACCGGATCTGGACCTCGAAAGCCTGCTGCACTGTCAGGCATTTCTGAGCTTTGAGGCGGACGGTTCCGGTGTGCACGGTCAGATTTATCAGGTCGGACAGGGCGATTCCGGCAAACGTCTTACGCGCTATCACATCAGCCTTGTGCCGCGTCTCACATACCTCGGGCACCGGACCAATCAGCGGATATTCCAGCATCAGAGCGTGCCGCAGATCGTTGCGCAGATTCTCAAGGATCACGCGATCCTGCGCGATGCCTTCGAGTTTCGCCTCGGCAGCGATTACCCGGTGCGAGAGTATTGCGTGCAATACGCCGAGAGCGATCTGGCGTTTATCCAGCGTTTGTGTGCCGAGGTCGGCATTCATTACCATTTTCAGCACAGCCCCGAGGGCCATTTGTTGGTGTTCGGCGATGATCAGACGGTGTTTCCGCGTCTCGCTGAACCGACCCTCTACCTGCCCGGCAGCGGCATGGCTGGCGGGGCGCCGGCAATCAAACGCTTCAATGTCCGCGTGGAAACCCGCACCAGCGCCGTCACCCGACGCGACTACAACTTTGTAAAGCCGCAGTTGCAACTGGAAAGTCGCATCGACAGCGAGCAGCGCCCGGTGCTTGAGGACTATCACTTTCCTGGCCAATTCAACGATCGTGAAACCGGCAAGCATCTGGCGCAACGCGCACTTGAAAGGCATGTCGCCGATTTCCGTCAGGCCGAGGGCATCAGCGATCAATCCGCATTGGTTTGCGGACATTTCCTGCAACTGACTGACCACCCGCGTAACGACTGGAATGATCTGTGGCTGCTCACCGGTATCGAACACCATGGCCGACAACCACAAGTGCTGGAGGAGTCGGTCACCAGCGATGGAGGAGAATTCCAGGGCTACCGTAATACTTTTCTTGCGACGCCGTGGGACGTGTTCTTTCGTCCGGCGCTGGGGCCGGAAAAACCGCGGATGCTCGGTTATCAGCCGGCCGTCGTTACCGGGCCGAAAGACACGGAAATCCACTGCGACGAGTTCGGCCGGGTCAAGGTGCAACTGGCCTGGGATCGCGATGGCGAGTTGAACGAGCACTCCAGTTGCTGGCTGCGCGTCGCCACCGGTTGGGCCCACGACCGTTACGGCAGTGTGCTGATTCCACGGGTAGGCATGGAGGTGCTGGTCGGTTTCATCGACGCCGACGCTGACAAACCTCTGGTGGTGGGCTGCCTGCCCAACGCCGCCACCCCGGTCCCGCTGGATCTGCCGGCGGACAAGACCCGCAGCATTTTCCGCAGCCAGAGCAGCCCGGGGTGCGGTGGCTACAACGAGTTGCGCATCGAGGACAAAAAAGGCGCCGAGGAGATTTACCTGCGCGCCCAGCGCAACTGGACCCAGCATGTCTTGCACGACCAACAGGTGCAGGTCGATAACGCACGCAGCATCGTCGTCACCGGCCTCGCCAAACATGAGTTGAAGGCTGACGAGCAACGCATCACCCACGGCCAGCGCCGGGCTGAAGTGAAACAGGACGATCACCTGACGGTGGTCGGCGACCGGCATATCCGCGTGAGCAGTCAGGCGACCAGCGCCAGTCAGCAAATTCACGTCAGCGCCGGCCAGCAAGTGGTGATCGATGGCGGTGCGAGCGCAACCATTCAGGCCGGCGGGCAGTGGATCAACATCGGCCCCGGCGGGATTTTCAGCAGCGTGCCGATCATGGTCGGTGGTGCGCCAATGGTGGCCATGAGTGCGGCGCCAGTTGTGCCTGGATTGCCGGAAAAACTGACGGCAGCGCCGGCGGCCATTCTTACCGCAGCACAGATCATGAGCTTCAAGGGCGATGCGCCATTCTGCGAAGAGTGTGAGCGTTGCAAGGACGGTGTTTGTGCAGCCTGATTTTCTAAAGCCTTCGGAGTGGCTGGAGCGTGAGCCGCTGAAATGTTCGGAACAGCTGTTCGCGATCTTCAGTCATGCCAGCGCCGCCAAGCCGCCGCAGGTAGCGGCTAGCCCGATTTGGGCGGATACGATCTACGCCGAGTGGTATGCAGTGATGCCTTTCGTGGGAATTGTCCCGGCAGACAGTGAGTTTCTGGATTGGGCGGCGACTACTGAGTCTCATGATTGGGGCTGGCTGGCGGTGTCTTCAGCGAGCCTTGAAGTGGTGGTTGAGCATTTTCGCAGTTTGACTCAGGTGTTGATGCCGGACGGCAAAGCGGTGTTTTTCCGTTTTTGGGATGGACGGTTTTTGTCGCCGATCTTGCAGTCCGAGGCGGTCAGCGCGGCTCAGCTGTTGCCGGTGATCTCGCGTGGATTGATTAATGGTCAGGCCATTGATATCGGGGGGAAGGCGCAGGTTTCCGGGCGGGTGTTTCCATGGTGGGAAGTGCCTGGTTCGGTATTGGCGACGGACGGAGCTGATGTTCAGGTCAGTAATACTGTGCAGTGGCTGAGCGAAGAGCATCCGGCGCTGTTCGAGGCATTTCCCGAGGCGGTCTTGCGATGTAAGGTCAGGCAGTTTTTTCAAGTTCCAACGTCGGAAGAATCGTCGCAGTCGGCGTTGTTGGAGTATTTGCTGACAGAGTCGGAGTGAGATTTCCGGGCGAAGGCCTCGGACGTTTCCTTCGAGTCACGGCGGTTTTCATGAACTGGTGGGCGATGGGGTGCAGGGATAGTCTTTTCGTTGTCACCGCGAAAGTGGTGGCAGGGTGTAGGAACCCTCGCTTTCATGGCGTTACAGTTCGTTGGCTTTTTGCGGCACTTGATTCAAGTTCGTAAAATCGTTCGCGGCGGCTGTGCGCGGGACACGCTTCGGCGTGACCGAGGTCCATGATTGCTCGGTTCCTACTCTTGCGCACAGCTGCCACCCAAACCTGTAGGAAGGTGCGTTGGCAGCTCACGTTTATCAATCATGGAGATAATGAAATGACAACTTTGCATCCCGATCCACCCTATAAAAAACACATCCCCCACCCCGACAACCGCTACATGGCATTGACCAGCAACTGCAACGACATGCCCACGCTGTTCGTCGACACCCACGCCCCTTCCGACATCTTGATGGACGCCGCCAACTACCGCATCCGTACCGTCGTCCAGGTACTGGAAAACCTGTGCATGCGCGGCTCGATCGAATGCGATTCCCTCATCCTCAGCGACTTCGCCAAACTCTGCGCCATTCCCTTGCGCGACGGCTGTGATTTGCTCGATGTCATCGGCAAGCGATTAGGCGCAATGCCAACCTGAGTTCCGCGATGACTCAGTATTGTGGCGAGGGGATTTATCCCCGATGGTCTGCGCAGCGGACCCCGGATCCGCAAACACGCTGTTTCAGGCGTACCGCGTCGGGTGGTTTTGGGGCTGCTGCGCAGCCCATCGGGGATAAATCCCCTCGCCACAGGGAGCTTGTTGTCTGTCCGCTCGGCCGCCAACCCCTGACTTGCCGCCCGGTAAAAGGTAAACTTTGCGCCCTTCGCAGGAGCAGCCATGAATTATCGTCACGCCTTCCATGCCGGCAATCACGCCGATGTGTTCAAACACCTGACCTTGACCCGCCTCATCGCCCTGATGTCGCGCAAGGAGCAGCCGTTTGCCTATCTCGACACGCACGCCGGCATCGGTCTGTATGACTTGCAGGGCGATCAGGCCAACCGTACCGGCGAGTACCTGGAAGGCATCGCGCGCTTGTGGGATCAGCCTGACCTGCCGGCGCTGACCGCCGACTACATGAAGGTGTTGCACGAGATGAACCCGGATGGCCAGTTGCGCTATTACCCCGGTTCGCCGGAACTGGCGCGGCGCCTGACTCGCCCGCAGGATCGGGTGATGCTCAACGAGAAGCACCCGGAAGACGGCGTGCTGCTCAAGGACAACATGGCCGGTGATCGTCGGGTGAAAGTGCATCTGGGCGAGGGTTGGCATGTGGCGCGGGCGATGTTGCCGGTGCAGGAGAAGCGTGCGGTGATGTTGATTGATCCGCCGTTCGAGCAGCTCGACGAGATGCAGCGTTGCGCGGCGTCGTTGAAAGAGGCGATTGGCCGTATGCGCCAGACCGTGGCGGCGATCTGGTATCCGGTGAAGGATCAGCGCGCGTTGCGTCGGTTCTATCAGGACCTGGCCGGCACCGGTGCGCCGAAGTTGTTGCGTGTTGAGCTGCTGGTGCATCCGCTGGACACGCCGAACAGCCTGAACGGTTCGGGCATGGCGATTGCCAATCCGCCGTGGGGGCTGGAGGAAGAATTGCGTGAGTTGCTGCCGTGGTTGTCGAAAAAGCTTGGGCAGACCCAAGGTGGCTGGCAGATGGATTGGTTGATTGCCGAGAGTTAATCAGTTGCTTTGATGGTGTCTGAACGGACGCCTTCGCGGGCAAGCCCGCCCCCACAGGTTTAGCGCCGAATTCAAAAATAGCGCATGACCCTGTGGGAGCGGGCTTGCCCGCGATGCTTTTGGGGTTTAGTTACCCGCCAGACTCGGCGGCATGCACACACCGGTGCCGCCGATCCCGCAATAACCTTCCGGGTTTTTCGCCAGATACTGCTGGTGATACGCCTCGGCGAAGTACACGGTCGGTGCCTGTTCGATCTCGGTGCTGATCTCGCCCAGGCCAGCCTTCGACAGCTCGGCCTGATAAGTCGCCTTGCTCTTCTGCGCCGCGTCCAGATGCTCGGGCGAGGTCGCATAGATTACCGAGCGGTACTGCGTGCCGATGTCGTTGCCCTGACGCATGCCCTGTGTCGGGTTGTGCAATTCCCAGAACATCGCCAGCAGCTCTTCGTAGCTGACTTTGGCCTTGTCATACACCACCAGCACCACTTCAGCGTGGCCGGTCAGGCCCGAGCAGACTTCTTCGTAAGTCGGGTTCGGTGTGAAACCGCCGGCATAACCAACGACCGTGCTGACCACGCCTTCACGCTGCCAGAAGCGACGTTCGGCGCCCCAGAAGCAGCCCAGACCGAAGATTGCAAAATCGACGTCCTGGAAAAACGGGCCAAGCAGCGGGGTTTCTTCGAAGACGAAATGCTTTTCCGGCAGGGTCATCGCGGTTTCGCGGCCGGGCAGAGCTTGTTCTTTAGTCGGGAGCACGTTTTTGTTCACCAGTATTTCCGAGCGCAGAACCATGATCGTTCCTCTCAGTCAGGATGGGATGTAAAAAGTCAGACCGCCAGTGTGCCCAATGATGCCGAGTTAATCACTAGTCAAAATGTGCGGGTACTCGCACGCACCGCTATCGCGAGCAGGCTCACTCCTACAAGGAATCTGCGGTGTTTTAGAGGCAGAGCGGGCCGCGCGGGTAGCGCTTCAGGGCCTGGATCAGCTCGGCGCCGGGAATCGGCCGGTCAAACAGGTAACCCTGGCCGACGTCGCAACGGTGGCGGCGCAGGAAGGCCAGTTGTTCAGCCGTCTCGATGCCTTCGGCCACGACCTTGAGCTTGAGGTTGTGAGCCATGGCAATCACGGCGGAGGTGATTTCCATGTCGTCCTGGTTGTCCGGGATTTCGTGGATGAAGCTGCGATCGATTTTGATGATGTCGATCGGGAATTTCTTCAGATAGCTGAGCGATGAGTAACCGGTACCGAAGTCGTCCATGGCCAAGGTCAGGCCCAGGCGCTTGAGCTGATCGAGCTGCAAGTGCGTGTCTTCGGTGGCTTCCAGCAGCAGGCCTTCAGTCAGCTCCAGTTCGAGCAGATTGGCTGGCAGCGCTTCTTCCTTGAGGATATTGGCGATGGACGCGACCAGGTCCGGATCGGAGAACTGCTTGGGCGACAGATTGATCGCCACTTGCAGATTGCCCATGCCGGCGGCGGTCAGCGCCTTGCTCATGCGGCAGGCCTGACGGGCGATCCACTTGCCGATCGGAATGATCAGCCCGGTTTCTTCGGCGACGCTGATGAACTGATCCGGGCGGATCATACCGCGCTCCGGGTGATTCCAGCGCAACAGCGCTTCCATACCCAGCAAGCGACCACTGCGCAGGCACAGCTTGGGCTGGTAAAACACGTCCAGCTCATTCTGGGTCAGGGCGCGACGCAGGTTGTTCTCGACGAACAGTTTGTAACTGGCCTCGGCGTTCAGCGCTTCGGTGAACACCTGCACCTGATGTTTGCCGTTGGCCTTGGCCTTGTGCAAGGCGAGGCCGGCGTTGCGCATCAGGGTTTGCGGATCGCGGCCATGCAGCGGCGCGCAGGCCAAACCCACGGAACCGGTGACGCTGATCAACTGGTTGTCGACAAACATCGGCTTGTCGAGGGTCATCAGCAACTGGCTGGCGATTTGTTGGCCGGCCTCAAGGTCGGTGTTGTCGAGCAACACCGCGAACTCGTTACTGGCGAAACGCGCGAGGCTGCCGCTCGGGCTCAGGCTGTTGCGCAGGCGCCGGGCGAGGCTGATCAGCAGTTTGTCGCCGGTCTGGTGGCCGAGGCTGTCGTTGATTCGCTTGAAGTTGTCGATGTCCACCAGCAGCAGGCTGATCGGGGTATCGCTATCCCGGGCGAAGCGTTCGTCCAGATTGCGGATAAACGCCGGCCGGTTACCGAGGTTGGTCAGGTTGTCGGTGTACGCCAGACGCTCGATGCGCTGTTGCGCGAGTTTGGTCTGAGTGATGTCTTCGTAGATGCCGATGTAGTGGGTCAACTCGCGGTTGTCGCCATACACCTTGGAGATCGACAACTGGCCCCAGTACGGTTCGAGATTTTTGCGGCGGCTCTTGAATTCGCCCTGCCAACTGTTGCTTTTGGCCAGCGCCGAGGGCGCGTCGAACAGCAGTTCGCTGAGGTTTTCCAGCGCTGGCAGCTCGGACAGACGCTGGCCGTGGACTTCCTCGGTGGTGTACTGGGTGATCGCCGTGAAACTTGGGTTGACGTACTCGACCACGCCGTCGCAGTTGACCAGCAAAAACGCGTTGGCGCTTTGCTCGACCGCACGCTGGAACAGGTGCAGGGCGCTGGTGGCGGTGCGGCGGTTATGGTTGTTGATGACTTGCGCGAACTGGTCGGCCAGTTCGCCGGCAAAGGCAATTTCGTCGGATTGCCAGGCGCGGGTCACGCCGGTCTGCTCCAGGCACAACACACCGACTACCTGGCCGTCGACGCGAATACTGGCGTCGAGCATCGCGTTGACGTCACGCGGGCGCAAGGCTTCGGCCATCTCGCGGGTGCGCGGGTCGCGCATCGCGTTATGCGCGTCGATGGCGCGGCTGCTGTGCAGTGCTTCCATGTAGTCGGGGAAGCCGCTGACGTCGATCACGTCCGGCAGGATGTATTCCTGCGTGGCGCGATGGTAGGCCGAGATCGGCACCAGTTGCTGGCCTTCGAGGTTCCACAGGCTGGCGCAGTCGATTTCATAGATATCGCAGGCGCAGCGGGTGATCAGTTCGGCGGCTTCTTGCAGCGAGTTGTGCGAGCTGTAGCGCTGGCGGGCGAGCAGCAGAATCAGATCTTGCTGGGCGCGCACGCGTTCGAGGTGTTGCAGTTGTTCCTGCTGGGCGCGCTGGTTGAGTTCGAGGGCGATTTGCAGGCGCGAGTTCTGGGTTTCGAGGTCGACGCAGGGCACCTGCGGCACTTCGTCGAACACATCATCGACCGCCAGTAGATAGCCGCGCAGCAGATGACGATTGTGCTGTTTGTAGGCTTCGCCCAATTCGAGGATGTTCAGCTTGCCTGCGGCGGTGTGCAGGGCATAGCGCACCAGATAATGCGGGCTGTCACGCAGTTGTTGCTGGATCGTGTCGTGCAGTTGGTAACGCGCTTCCGGTTCCATCAGGCTGGCGTAGGGCGAGCCGACCAGTGCACAGAGTTCGACGGCCGGCTGACCGAACTGGCGTTCGCAGTTTGGATCGAGAAACAGCATCGCCCAACTGGCTTCATTCAGGCGCTCGAAACGCAGCATGCCGAGCCGCGAGGGCACAGGCAACTGCGTCACTACCTCGGCCGCCATACGGCTGGCGGCATCGGGTTGGCTCTTCATGAAGGGAACTCGCTTGGAAATATGCTGAACGCGCCGGGCTCTCGCCCTCTTTACTGTTGCCTGCGGCAAGGTTGCATCATTGCGGCACCGACTGACAAGAGTGATGAAGGCCAAGTGCTATAAGAATGTGTCGGCTGCGTTGGGCATTTCTCCAGCGTCGTTCAGAAAAGAGCAAAAGATCGCAGTCTGCGGCAGTTCCTGCGGGGCTTACGGTAGCTGCCGAAGGCTGCGATTCATAAAGGCTCAGCGCAGTTTTATGGCGATCGACTGCAACTTTTTCCCATCCCGATCATGGTAATTGACCAGAATTTGATCAGCCTCAACCACCACATGGGCAAAGTTGTCCTCACTGATCACGGTGCTGGTCAACTCATGCCGATAATCGCCCGCCGCCGTCGTCACCAGCGGCTGGTCAAGAATGAACGTGGACGCCTTGGCGTATGGCAGCAACTTGCTGTTGCACAGAGGCGAGGAGACGATGGTGTGCACTTCGAAGTCCGCTGCTTCGCTGTGGGTCAGGCGCGACGTCAACGAACCATGCACATCACCCGAAATGAACACGACGTTCTTGATGCGTCGAGTGCGGATTGTTTCAAGAAGGCGTAGACGCTGTTCCGGGAAGGCCTTCCAGGCATCGTCGCCCAGCACTTTGCGGTCCGGGTAGAACATCACGCTGGTGACCACGAACTTCACCCGTGCCGGACTGTTGATCAGCCAGTTGAGTAACGCCTGTTCCTGCGCCTCATCAAGGATGCGTCGATCATCGGCCGACAAGTTGCGTCGGGTGCGGCTGTCGGTGACAAACCATTCGATATCACCGTCGCTGAACTGATACCAGTAGTGCTCAAGTTTCGAACGGTTGACTTGCCCGTTATCTGTCAGTTCATGTGCCGGACTGTGACTGACTTGATACAACTCATAGGCCGCCATGGCATTACGGTATAACTCGCCATCGGACTTTCCGGCATTGGCTGGCCAGTTATCTTCTATTTCGTGATCATCGAGAATCATGTAAGTCGAAGTGCCGGACATCAAATGTTTAATGTGCGGTTGGGAAAAGGCCGCGCGGTATTTACTGAGTATGTCTTTGTATTCGCGATCCGGTGCAATCAGATTGAGATCGTCGACATAGATTTGATCGCCGGTCATGAGTGTTGCGCTGATTGCTGGTTGTGCGCCTTCAATCAATTGACTGATGGAAGCAAAGATCCGGTCGCCCAAGTGCGGCAACGATGCAACGCCGGCGGTCATGCGCAAGTAGCGGCAAGATCCGACAATGTAGGCCCGGGCCTGCATGGCTTTGCTGGAACGAGTGCGTAGGCGGTAAATCTCCCGTGGCCATTGCAGCGGCAACTCGGCGACAGAGTCCGTGGTGTGTACCGGGCTCATCGGGCTGAACCAGCCGGCCTGATATTCATACTCGGTGTCCGTGCTCAAATTATTAAGTACAAGCACTTCAGACATGTCGCGCAACTCGCTCAGTTTGGCGAAGATGGCTTTTGACCATTGTTGTGTTCCGCTAATGCGATAGCGTATCCCGCCAAATACCGGGGCGTTGTTTTGACTGTTGCCGCGAATAAAGATGCGTGCGTGATTAGTTGTAACGTGGCCAATGATCGGGCCGATAGTCGGTTTTAACATGTCGAATCCATTCGATTGGGTGCTGCGTAAGTAAGTCATTCATGCAAAGTTCGATTGATTAACTTTGTTGTACCAAGGTTAGTTGCATGGCGAGTAAAAAAGTCGGCGCGAAGTTGACTTCGGTCGTGGCTGATGTCAGCGCAACTTGTAGGAAAAATACTAAGGCGGGTTTATTTCGGACAAAAAAAAGCCCCGTCAATTGACGGGGTTGAGGTACGAGCGTGTGGCGCTCGAAAACGTGAAACACAAGCGGCCCTCCGTTGCCGGAGGGCCACTTGGGATTACAGCAGGATGGTACGGATGTCCGCCAGCAGGCTGCCCAGACGCTGGGTGAAGCGGGCGGCAGCGGCGCCGTTGATCACACGGTGATCGTAGGACAGCGACAGCGGCAGCATCAGTTTCGGCTGGAAGGCTTTGCCGTCCCAGACTGGCTGGATGGTTGCCTTGGAAACACCGAGGATCGCCACTTCCGGCGCGTTGACGATCGGCGTGAAGCCGGTGCCGCCAATGTGGCCGAGGCTGGAAATGGTGAAGCACGCGCCTTGCATGTCGTCAGCAGTAAGCTTCTTGTCGCGGGCCTTGGCGGCCAGCGCAGCGGCTTCGGCTGCCAGTTGCAACAGACTCTTCTGGTCGACGTTCTTGATGACCGGTACCAGCAGGCCATCCGGAGTGTCGACGGCGAAGCCGATGTTGACGTACTTCTTGCGAATGATCGCCTTGCCGCTTGGCGCCAGCGAACTGTTGAAGTCCGGCAGTTCCTTGAGCATGTGCGCGCAGGACTTGAGCAGCAGCGGCAGGATGGTCAGCTTGACGCCAGCCTTCTCGGCAACGGCTTTCTGCGCGACGCGGAACGCTTCCAGCTCGGTGATATCAGCCGAATCGAACTGAGTCACGTGCGGGATGTTCAGCCAGCTACGGTGCAGGCTCGACGCGCCGATCTGCATCAGGCGAGTCATCGGCACTTCTTCGATTTCGCCGAAACGGCTGAAATCGACGACCGGGATCGGCGGGATGCCCGCGCCACCGGTTGCGCCAGCAGCAGCGGCCGGTGCTTCCTTGGCCTTCTGCATCATCGCTTTGACGTAAGTCTGCACGTCTTCTTTCAAGATACGACCGTGCGGGCCGCTGGCGCCGACAGCGTTCAGCTCGACGCCGAACTCACGGGCCAGTTGACGCACGGCCGGGCCGGCGTGAACTTTCGCGCCTGGCTTGGCCGGAGCAGCAACCGGAGCGGCAGCAGGTGCGGCAGCCGGAGCAGCAGCGGCTGGCGCTGGAGCGCTCGGTGCAGTAGCGGCAGCTGGAGCCGCCGCAGCAGCAGGGGCCGCGCCTTTGACTTTCAGCTTGAGGATCAGGTCGCCGGTACCGACTTCGTCATCCAGCTTGATGGAAACGCTTTCCACCACGCCAGCGGCAGGCGATGGGATTTCCATGCTTGCCTTGTCGGATTCCAGGGTGATCAGCGACTGGTCGGCTTCGACGGTGTCGCCAGCCTTGACCAACACTTCGATGATCTTGGCCTTGCCGGCCGAACCGATGTCCGGGACGTGGATGTCCTGGACGCTGTCGGCAACTGGAGCAGGCGCAGCGGCAGGAGCAGGCGCAGCGGCAGGAGCAGGCGCAGCGGCAGCAGCCGGTGCAGCAGCCTGAGCCGGAGCGGCCGCAGCAGGGGCCGCAGCACCCGCGACTTCCAGGTCCAGAATCAGGTCGCCAGTGCCGACTTCGTCGTTGAGCTTGACGCTGATGGCCTTGACCACGCCAGCGGCAGGCGACGGGATTTCCATGCTGGCCTTGTCGGATTCCAGGGTGATCAACGATTGATCAGCCTCGACTTTATCGCCGACCTTGACCTGGATCTCGATGATCTGTGCCTTGCCCGACGAACCGATGTCCGGCACGTGCACTTGCTGAACCGAAGCGGCAGCAGGAGCTGCGGCTGGCGCAGCCGGTGCAGGAGCGGCAGCCGGTGCAGCTTCAGCCTTGGCGGCAGGAGCAGCAGCCGGAGCAGGGGCCGTTTCAGCGGCGCCCTCGACTTCCAGCTCCAGCAGTTCGTCGCCTTCTTTCAGACGGTCGCCCAGCTTAACTTTCAGGCTTTTGATGACGCCGGCTTTCGGGGCCGGCACTTCCATGCTGGCCTTGTCCGATTCCAGGGTCAGGATGCTCTGGTCGGCTTCGATACGGTCGCCGACCTTCACAAACAGTTCAATTACTTCACCTTCACCGCTGCCGATGTCAGGTACGCGAATGAGTTCGCTCACAAAATGTCTCCTCAGCAGTCCAGTGGGTTGCGTTTTTCCTGGTCGATACCGAACTTGACGATGGCCTCGGCCACGACTTTAGGTTCGATATCACCACGGTCAGCCAGTGCTTCCAGGGCTGCCAACACCACGAAATGACGGTCGACTTCGAAGAAATGACGCAGTTTCTTGCGGCTGTCGCTGCGGCCGAAACCGTCGGTGCCCAGGACTTTGAATTCCTTGGACGGTACCCACTGACGGATCTGCTCGGCGAACAGCTTCATGTAGTCGGTAGAGGCAATGACCGGACCTTTACGGCCGTTCAGGCACTCTTCGACGTAGCTCAGCTTAGGCTTCTGGCCAGGCTTCAGACGGTTGCTACGCTCTACGGCCAGGCCGTCGCGACGCAGTTCGTTGAAGCTGGTGACGCTCCACACGTCGGCGCCGACGTTGAACTCTTCACGCAGGATCTTCGCCGCTTCACGGACTTCACGCAGGATGGTGCCGGAGCCCATCAGCTGAACGTGGTGCGCCGCATCGCGGGTGTCTTCTTCGAGCAGGTACATGCCTTTCTTGATGCCTTCTTCGGCACCGGCCGGCATGGCTGGCTGCTGGTACGACTCGTTCATCACGGTGATGTAGTAGAAGATGTCCTGTTGCTCTTCGGTCATCTTCTTCATGCCGTCCTGAATGATCACCGCCAGCTCGTAGCCGTAGGTTGGATCGTAGGTGCGGCAGTTCGGGATGGTCGCGGCCAGCAGGTGGCTGTGACCGTCTTCGTGTTGCAGACCTTCACCGTTCAGGGTGGTGCGGCCGGCGGTGCCGCCGATCAGGAAGCCACGGGTACGGCTGTCGCCGGCAGCCCAGGCCAGGTCACCGATACGCTGGAAGCCGAACATCGAGTAGAAGATGTAGAACGGCAGCATTGGCTGGTTGTGGCTGGAGTACGAAGTACCGGCAGCGATGAACGAGCTCATGGCGCCTGCTTCGTTGATGCCTTCTTCAAGGATCTGACCTTTCTGGTCTTCCTTGTAGAACATCACTTGGTCTTTATCGACTGGCTCGTAGAGCTGGCCGACGGAGGAGTAGATGCCCAGCTGACGGAACATGCCTTCCATACCGAAGGTACGGGCTTCGTCCGGGATGATCGGAACGATGCGCGGGCCGATTTCCTTGTCCTTGACCAGTTGCGCGAGGATCCGCACGAACGCCATGGTGGTGGAAATTTCACGGTCGCCCGAGCCATCGAGGATGGCTTTGAGGGTGTCCAGATCCGGGGTCGGTACGCTGAAGCTCTGCGCGCGCCGCTGAGGTACGAAACCGCCCAGTGCAGTGCGGCGCTCGCTGAGGTAGCGGGCTTCGGCGCTGTTTGGCTCTGGCTTGAAGAACGGCAGGTTCTCCAGCTCTTCGTCCTTGACCGGAATGTCGAAACGATCACGGAACAGCTTCAGGCTTTCAACATCAACCTTCTTGGTGTTGTGCGCGGTGTTTTTCGCTTCGCCGGCACCGGTGCCATAACCTTTGATGGTCTTGGCGAGGATGACGGTCGGTTGTTCTTTGTGGTTGACCGCTTCGTGGTACGCCGCGTAGACCTTGTACGGGTCGTGGCCGCCACGGTTGAGTTTCCAGATCTCGTCGTCGGACAGATCAGCAACCATTGCCTTGAGTTCAGGCGTGTTGAAGAAGTGTTCACGCACGAACGCGCCGTCTTTGGCTTTGTAGTTCTGATACTCGCCGTCGATGACTTCGTCCATACGACGTTGCAGGATGCCGTCGACGTCCTTGGCCAGCAGTGGGTCCCAGAAACGGCCCCAGATGACTTTGGTCACGTTCCACTGTGCACCGCGGAACACGCCTTCGAGTTCCTGGATGATCTTGCCGTTGCCGCGAACCGGGCCGTCGAGGCGCTGCAGGTTGCAGTTGATGACGAAGATCAGGTTGTCCAGCTTCTCGCGGCCGGCCAGGGAGATGGCGCCCAGGGATTCCGGCTCGTCGCACTCGCCGTCGCCCAGGAAGCACCAGACTTTCTGTTTGCCCGGCTGGATGAAACCGCGGTGTTCCAGGTACTTCATGAAGCGCGCCTGGTAGATCGCCTGGATCGGACCCAGACCCATCGATACGGTCGGGAATTGCCAGAAGTCAGGCATCAGCCAAGGGTGCGGGTAGGACGACAGGCCCTGACCGTCGACTTCCTGGCGGAAGTTGTTCATTTGGTCTTCGGTGATGCGGCCTTCCATGAACGCACGGGCGTAAACGCCTGGCGAGGTGTGGCCCTGGAAGTAGATCAGGTCGCCGCCGTGTTCGTCGGTCGGGGCCTGGAAGAAGTAGTTGAAGCCGATGTCATACAGGGTCGCACTGGAAGCGAAGCTGGAGATGTGACCACCCAGGTCAGAATCTTTCAGGTTCGTACGCATTACCATGGCCATCGCGTTCCAGCGTACCAACGAGCGAATGCGGCGTTCCATGAACAGGTCGCCAGGCATGCGTGCTTCGTGGGTTACCGGGATGGTGTTGCGGTAAGGCGTGGTGATGGCGTAAGGGAGTTGCGAGCCGCTGCGGGTCGCCAGTTCACCCATACGGGTCATCAGATAGTGAGCACGGTCTTCGCCTTCTTTGTCGAGAACCGATTCCAGGGCGTCCAGCCATTCCTGGGTTTCGACGGGATCGAGGTCTTGCATGGCTTGCTCCAGGGCGGAAAGGCTTCCAGAATCGGTTGCCTGAGTTTGCGACTGGCCTTGTGGGCAGACGATTTAAAATTCTTGGATTGCCGACAGGTTGTTCCGGCGGCGTGTAGTTTTACTACAAATCTTCGGGCATTTCAGCCTTTCGAATGTATAGACGAGTAGTAAAACTACAGATGAAAGGCTTGTGGCCTCTGACTGCGTTGTGAGAATAATCGTTAAGGTTGGTCGATTACCATCCGAAAAAGGTGAAAGTTTGATGCTGGGTGCCAAAGAAGAAGAAATTTCAGCTATTTCTAACTTTTGTTCGACAGTCCTTCACGTAGCGGGTTTTCATCATTCACTACAAGCGGCCCTTTACACGCCGATCAAGGATAGACCATGACCCTGCCCGTGCTTGCCGAACTGCCCGCCATTCTCCTGCCGTTGGTCAGCCGATCCGAGCAGTCGTTCCGTACGGCCGTCGCCTCGCTTGAGGACGATCACGGCTTCTCCACCTGGACGCCAGAGCGCTGGGCGCAATTCGCCCGCGTTACTGCGGCCAGCGAGTTTGTCATTGAACAGAGCGTTCGTGACCCTTTGATGTTGCTGTCGCTGGTGCAGTCCGGAGAGCTCGACCGACCGTTTGCACCGGGTGAACTCTGCGCGCAGATTGCCGCTGTGGTGAACGCCGCCGAGAGCGAAGATGAACTCGGTCGCGTGCTACGCCGTCAACGCACCCGGCACCAAGTGCGCATCATCTGGCGCGACCTGACCCGCCAGGCCGATCTGGTGCAGACCTGCCGCGACCTCTCGGACATGGCCGACGCGACCATCGATCAAGCCTATCAATGGCTGTACAGCCGCCATTGCCAGCAGTTCGGCACACCGACTGGCCGACGCAGCGGTCTGCCGCAGCAAATGGTTGTTCTCGGCATGGGCAAGCTTGGCGCGGTCGAGTTGAACCTGTCTTCCGACATCGACCTGATCTTCGCCTACCCCGAGGGCGGCGAAACCGTCGGCGTGAAACGCGCGCTGGATAACCAGGAATTCTTCATCCGGCTCGGTCAACGCCTGATCAAGGCCCTCGATCCGATAACCGTCGACGGCTTTGTGTTTCGCGTCGACATGCGCCTGCGCCCGTACGGTTCGTCCGGCGCGCTGGTGCTGAGCTTCAATGCGCTGGAGCAGTATTACCAGGATCAGGGTCGTGACTGGGAGCGCTACGCGATGATCAAGTCGCGGGTGGTGGCCGGCGATCAGCAGGCTGGCGCGCAATTGCAGGAGATGCTGCGCCCGTTTGTTTATCGGCGTTATCTGGACTTCTCGGCCATCGAAGCGCTGCGCACCATGAAGCAGCTGATCCAGCAGGAAGTCCGCCGTAAAGGCATGGCCGACAACATCAAACTCGGCTCGGGCGGTATCCGTGAAGTCGAGTTTATTGCCCAGGCTTTTCAGCTGATCCACGGCGGGCGCGACTTGAGCTTGCAGCAGCGTCCTCTATTAAAGGTATTGAGCACGCTGGAAGGGCAGGGTTATCTGCCGCCGGCGGTGATCAGCGAATTGCGCGAAGGCTACGAGTTTCTGCGTTACACCGAACACGCGATTCAGGCCATCGCCGACCGCCAGACCCAGATGCTCCCGGATGGCGCTCAGGATCAGGCGCGCATCGCCTTCATGCTCGGTTTCGCTGACTGGCAAGCTTTCCACGAAAAACTCATGTTCTGGCGCGGCCGCGTGGCCTGGCACTTTGCACAGGTGATCGCCGATCCCGATGAGGACGAAGGCACCGAAAGCGAAGTGGTGGTCGGCGGTGAATGGCTGCCGTTGTGGGAAGAAGCGCAGGATGAAGAGGCTGCGTGCCGGCAGCTGGAAGAGGGCGGTTTCGCCGACGCGCCCAAGGCGCTGAAAGCACTGGCCGGCTTGCGCAACAGTCCGCAGTTGCGGGCGATGCAGCGTTTGGGCCGTGAGCGTCTCGATGCATTTATCCCGCGCCTGCTGGCGCAAGCGGTCGAGCACGACAACCCGGATCTGGTCCTTGAGCGAGTGCTGCCGTTGGTTGAGGCGGTGGCCCGCCGTTCGGCTTATTTGGTTTTGTTGACAGAAAACCCCGGTGCATTGCGCCGTTTGCTGACACTGTGCGCGGCGAGCCCGTGGATTGCTGAACAGATCACCCGTTTCCCGCTGCTGCTTGACGAACTGCTCAACGAAGGGCGTCTGTTCAAGCCGCCGCTGGCGCCGGAACTCGCCGCCGAATTACGTGAGCGCCTGACGCGGATTCCCGAGGACGACCTCGAACAACAAATGGAAGCCTTGCGCCATTTCAAACTGGCGCACCGCTTGCGTGTCGCCGCCTCGGAAATTGCTGGCAGTCTGCCGTTGATGAAAGTCAGCGATTACCTGACCTGGCTGGCCGAGGCGATTCTCGAACAGGTGCTGGCCCTGGCCTGGCGCCAGACCGTGGCCAAGTACGGTACGCCGCTGCGCACTGACGGCACTTTGTGCGATCCCGGTTTCATTATTGTCGGTTACGGCAAAGTCGGCGGGATCGAGTTGGGGCATGGTTCGGATCTGGATCTGGTGTTTATCCATGACGGTGATCCACAGGCGGAAACCGACGGGCCGAAACCGATTGATGGTGCGCAGTTCTTCACCCGGCTGGGCCAGCGGATCATTCACTTGCTGACCGCACAGACCAACTCCGGCCAGCTCTATGAAGTGGACATGCGCCTGCGGCCGTCCGGTGCCTCCGGGCTGCTGGTCAGTTCCCTCGGCGCGTTTGCCCGCTATCAGGAAAATGAAGCCTGGACGTGGGAGCATCAGGCGCTGGTGCGGGCACGGGTGCTGGTCGGTAGTCAGGATGTCGGTCAGGCCTTCGAGAAAGTCCGTGCTCAGGTATTGGGCAAGGCGCGGGACCTTGCCAAGCTGCAACAGGAAGTCAGCGAGATGCGCGCTAAGATGCGCGACAACCTCGGCAGCAAGAGCACCGCGGCCGGTACGGCGGCAAATGCCTTCGACGCCACGGCGCCGTTCGATCTCAAGCAGGACGCCGGAGGTATCGTCGATATTGAATTTATGGTGCAATACGCGGCCCTGGCGTGGTCGCAAAGCCACCCGCCATTGCTGCGCTGGACCGATAACATCCGCATTCTGGAAGAGCTGGAACACGAAGGGCTGATGCCTGCCGAAGATGCCAGTCTGTTGCGTGAGGCCTATAAAGCCTACCGCTCCGCCGCCCACCGGCAGGCCTTGCAGAAGGATGCCGGGGTGATTGCAGGCGACCAGTTTGCCGACGAACGCCGGCAGGTTTTACGGATCTGGAAAGAGTTGGGGCTAAGCTGAAACCGGATATTTGAAACACCTGATGGCCCATGTGGGAGCGGGCTTGCCCGCGATGACGGAGTGTCAGCCACCATCACTATCGAATGTGATGGCCTCATCGCGGGCAAGCCCGCTCCCACAGTGATCTGCGTTGAAATGCAGATGTGTGAAGGAATGCAAAACCCTGTGGGAGCGGGCTTGCCCGCGATAGCGGAGTATCAGACGACAATAATGTTGAATGTGAAGACCCCATCGCGAGCAGTCTCGCTCCCACAGTAGATCTACAGTGTTTGTAGAATTCTCGAGGCGGGGAGGCGTAAATGCCTCCCCGGTTCGTTTTTGGAAACCACATGAATATTCTGATCGTTGGGCCCAGTTGGGTCGGTGACATGGTGATGGCGCAGACACTGTTTCAGTGTCTCAAGCAACGCCACCCGCAATGCGAAATCGACGTGCTGGCCCCCGAGTGGAGCCGGCCGATCCTTGAGCGCATGCCTGAAGTGCGCATGGCCTTGAGCTTTCCGCTCGGCCACGGCGCGCTGGAGCTGGCGACCCGTCGACGCATCGGCAAATCCCTGCGCGGCCAGTACGACCAGGCGATCCTGTTGCCGAACTCGCTGAAGTCAGCGCTGGTGCCGTTCTTCGCCGGCATCCCGAAACGCACGGGCTGGCGTGGCGAATTCCGCTACGGCTTGCTCAATGACGTGCGCACCCTCGACAAAGAACGCTATCCGTTGATGATCGAGCGGTTCATGGCCCTGGCTTACGAGCCGAACGCCGAGCTGCCGAAACCCTATCCGCGCCCGAGCCTGCAAATCGACCCGGTCACCCGCGAAGCGGCGCTGGCCAAGTTCGGCCTGACCCTCGACCGCCCGGTGTTGGCCCTGTGCCCCGGCGCCGAGTTCGGTGAATCCAAGCGCTGGCCGTCCGAGCATTACGCCAAAGTCGCCGAAGCGCGGATCCGCGAAGGCTGGCAGGTGTGGCTGTTCGGTTCGAAGAACGATCACGCCGTGGGCGAAGACATCCGCGCGCGGCTGATTCCCGGCCTGCGTGAAGAGTCGGTCAACCTCAGCGGCGGCACCTCGTTGGCCGAAGCCATCGACCTGATGTCCTGCGCCGACTCCGTCGTCTCCAACGACTCCGGCCTGATGCACGTCGCTGCTGCCCTGAACCGCCCGCTGGTGGCGGTTTACGGCTCGACTTCACCGGGCTTCACGCCACCGTTGGCCGAACACGTCGAAGTCGTGCGCCTGGGCCTCGATTGCAGTCCGTGTTTCGACCGTACCTGCCGTTTCGGCCATTACAACTGCCTGCGCCAGCTGATGCCGGACGCGGTCAACGATGCCTTGCAGAAATTGCAGGGCTCCGTGGTCGAGGTTCATTAAGTTGCGGGTATTGCTGATCAAGACTTCATCGCTGGGCGACGTGATTCACGCGTTGCCGGCGCTGACCGACGCGGCCCGGGCAATCCCCGGGATCAAGTTCGACTGGGTGGTGGAAGAAGGCTTTGCCGAGATTCCGACCTGGCACCCGGCCGTTGGCAAAGTGATTCCGGTGGCGATCCGGCGCTGGCGCAAAAATATCTGGCAGACGATCAAGAGCGGCGAGTGGAAACGCTTCAAGCAATCGGTTCGCGCGCAGAAATATGATTTGGTGATCGACGCCCAGGGCCTGCTCAAAAGTGCCTGGTTGACCCGTTACGTCAAAGCGCCGGTAGCCGGCCTCGACAAAGGTTCGGCCCGCGAGCCGATGGCGGCGCGTTTCTACGACCGCAAACTGGCCGTGGCCCGTGGTCAGCACGCGGTCGAGCGCGTGCGGCAGTTGTTCGCCATTGCGCTGGGTTACGACTTGCCCAAAGGCTTGGGCGACTACGGCCTTAACGTCGAGCGTCTGGTCGAACTGCCGCGCAAGAACGCCTTTGTGGTGTTCCTGCATGGCACGACGTGGGACACCAAGCACTGGCCGGAAAGCTACTGGCGCGAACTGACCGAGCGGGTCGGTTATCTCGGCGTCGGTGTCAAATTGCCGTGGGGCAATCCGCTGGAGAAGGCCCGTGCCGAGCGGATCGCCGCCGGTTTCAAGCACGCCGAAGTCTTGCCGAAACTGAATCTGGCCGGTGTCGGCAAAGTGCTCGCAGGGGCGCAAGCCTGTGTGGCGGTAGACACGGGTCTTGGCCATTTGGCCGCGGCGCTGGACGTGCCGACCATATCGCTGTTCGGCCCGACCAACCCGGGCCTTACCGGCGCCTACGGCAAATTGCAGATTCACCTGGCCAGCGATTTTCCGTGCGCGCCGTGCCTGCAAAAGAAATGTACCTATCAACCGACCGCGCAGGATGCCCGTCAGTTTGACCTGAAACGCGAGCAGCCTCTGTGCTTCACGCGTCTGAATCCCGAGCGTGTCGCCAGCCGACTGAGCACGTTGTTAATGGCTGAGGAGCTGCGCTGATGCAATTGGCATTCGTCCTGTACAAATATTTCCCGTTCGGTGGCTTGCAGCGCGACTTCATGCGCATCGCCCTCGAATGCCAGAAGCGCGGCCACCAGATCCGCGTCTACACGCTGATCTGGGAAGGCGACGTGCCGCCCGGTTTCGAAGTGCTGGTGGCGCCGGTCAAGGCGTTTTTCAACCATCGTCGTAACGAGAAACTCACTGCGTGGATGGAAGCGGACCTGGCCAAGCGTCCGGTGGACCGGCTGATCGGTTTCAACAAGATGCCCGGGCTGGATGTCTATTACGCCGCCGACGGCTGCTTCGAAGACAAGGCGCAAAACCTGCGCCATTCGCTGTACCGTCGCTGGGGCCGCTATCGCCACTTCGCCGAATACGAACGCGCGGTGTTCGCCAAAGACGCGAAAACCGAAGTGCTGATGATTTCCGAAGTGCAGCAGCCGCTGTTCATCAAGCATTACGACACGCCGCTGGAGCGCTTCCACCTGCTGCCGCCGGGCATTGCCCAGGATCGTCGCCGCCCAGCGGATGCCGATGAAATTCGCGCCGGATTTCGCGCCGAATTCAACCTCAAGGACGATGACCTGTTGCTGGTACAGATCGGCTCCGGGTTCAAGACCAAAGGCGTCGATCGCAGCCTGAAAGCGCTGGCCGCATTGCCGGCGGAACTGAAGAAACGCACCCGGCTGTTTGTAATCGGCCAGGATGACCCCAAATTGTTCCAGATGCAGAGCGCGACTTTGGGGTTGGGCGACAACGTGACGTTCCTCAAGGGCCGCAGTGATATTCCGCGGTTCCTGCTCGGCGCCGACCTGTTGATCCACCCGGCCTACAACGAAAATACCGGTACAGTGCTGCTCGAAGCGCTGGTCGCCGGGCTTCCGGTGCTGGTCAGCGCCGTCTGCGGCTACGCCCATTACATTGCCGAGGCGGATGCCGGGCGAGTACTGGACGAGCCGTTCGACCAGGCGCAACTGACGCAATACCTGACCGATATGTTGAACGACGACGCTGCACGCGCGGCCTGGAGCCGCAACGGTCTGGCCTTCGCCGAGACGGCCGACCTTTACAGCATGCCGCAGCACGCGGCCGATGTGATTCTGGCGGAGCGCGCTTAATGAAGTTGATGCTGGCTGAACCGTTCAAGAGCCTTTGGGCCGGACGGGACCCGTTCGCCGAGGTCGAAGGCTTGCAGGGCGAGGTTTACCGCGAGCTGGAAGCCCGCCGGACGCTGCGCACGGAAGTCGATGGCAACGGTTTCTTCGTGAAGATTCACCGTGGCATTGGCTGGGGCGAAATCTTCAAGAACCTGCTGACCGCCAAGCTGCCGGTGCTGGGCGCGGGTCAGGAATGGAAAGCGATCCAGCGGTTGCAGGAAGTCGGCGTGCCGACCATGACCGCCGTGGCGTATGGCGAAAAGGGCAGCAACCCGGCGGATCAGCATTCGTTCATCGTTACCGAAGAACTGGCGCCGACCCTCAGCCTCGAAGACTTCAGTATCGACTGGGTCAAGCAGCCGCCAGAGCCAAGACTCAAACGTGCGCTGATCGCCGAAGTGGCGCGCATGACCGGCATGATGCACCGCGCCGGGGTCAACCACCGCGACTGCTACATCTGCCACTTTCTGCTGCACACCGACAAGCCGATCACCCCGCAAGACTTCAAGCTCTCGGTGATCGACCTGCACCGTGCCCAGACCCGCGCAAAGATCACTCAGCGCTGGCGCAACAAGGATCTGGCCGCCCTGTACTTTTCCGCTTTGGACATCGGCCTGACCCGCCGCGACAAATTGCGTTTCCTCAAAGGCTATTTCCAGCAACCGCTGCGCCAGATTCTGGCGGAAGAAGCACCGCTGCTGAACTGGCTGGAAGGCAAGGCCAACAAGCTCTACGCGCGCAAGCAGCGTTACGGGGATGCGCTCTGATGGCGGGTTGGACTCTTGAGCCGCAGTACAGCGATCTTGCCGAAGACTTCGGCAGCCTTCAGGCCGTATTCGCCCTGCAAGGCGAGCGGCTGACCCGCGATCCGTTGTCCGAAGTCATTCGCGTGCAACGCAACGGCGTCAACTATTACGTCAAGCGCTACGTCGGTGCCGGCAAGGGCTTGCGCCGTTACCTCGGCAAGCCACGAGTGAAGATGGAATGGCAAAACCTCAAACGCTTCGCCAAATGGGGCATTCCCACCGCTGAAGTGGTGGCCTGGGGCCTGGAGCGACGCGGCGCGGCGTACGACCGTGGGGCGATGATTACCCGTGAACTGCCGCATACCGAAGACCTTGCGGCCTTCGCCGAGCGCAAGGATCCGAGGCTCAAGGATCGCGCCTGGGTCGATGGCATCAGCCGGCAGTTGGCGGGTTATACCCGAACGATGCATGATCACCGTTTTACCCATAACGATTTGAAATGGCGCAACCTGCTGATCGACGATCAGGCGCGCGTATTTCTCATCGATTGCCCCAACGGCGAGTTCTGGCGCGGCTTCTGGCTCAAGTATCGGATCACCAAGGATCTGGCCTGTCTCGACAAGCTCGCCAAATATCACCTGTCCAATACCCAGCGCCTGCGTTTCTATAAGCAATACCGCCAGTGCGATCGGCTGAATACGGCCGACAAGAAACGGATTCGGCACGTGGTGAGATTTTTCGAGGGACGTGAATGACTGATTTTCTGGCCGAAGAGGACCGTGCGCTGCTTGAGCGTCACGGTCTGGGCACTTTTGACGCGCTGTGGGCCAAACAGCTTGAGGCGGTGGACGAACCCAATACCGCCCGTGGCGGCTGGAGCAGCGTCTTTCGTCTGGATCTGGAGGGCCAGGGTTTCTACCTCAAGCGCCAGAGCAATTACCTGACCCGCACCTTGCACGCGCCGTTTGGCGAGCCAAGCTTTGCCCGTGAATTTCGCAATATCAGCCGCTATCGCAAGCTCGGCATTCCCGCGCTGCAAGCGGCGTTTTTTGGTCAGCGCAAAGTCGATGGCGAAGTCCGGGCAATTCTGCTGACGCGCGCCCTCGACGGCTGGAGCGATCTGGAGTCGTTGTTGGCGCGCTGGGCTCAGCTTGCTACTGCACAGCAATCGGCGATTCTGAAGGCCTGCGGGCTGCTGGCGCGGCATCTGCACGGCGTGCGTCAGGTGCACGGTTGTTTCTATCCAAAACACATTTTTCTGCAAGCCAGTGGCAACGGGTACCAGGCGCAATTGATCGACCTGGAAAAAACCCGGCCACTGCTATTCGGCATGCGTGACCGGATCAAGGATCTGGAGCCGCTGCAACGCCGTGCCCCGGAGTGGAGCGAGGCGCAGTTGCGCGAATTGCTGGCGGCGTATCTCGACCAGCCGACCGACAGCTCGCTGCTCGACAGTTGGCTCGCCCGGCTGACCGCGCGCCGTAGTCACAAGGAGACCCGCTGATGCAATTGTCCGAGCTGGCCGCTGCCGGGCGCACCCCGCAACTGCCGCTGACAATAACGCTGGCCGATGCGGCCGGCACCGCGGACTTGCAGTTGCTGAGTCTGTTGCGTGTTTTGCCGGGGCAACGCTACGTCGGCGCTGGCGTCTGGCGTGGGCGTCCGGTGCTGGCCAAGTTGCTGGTCGGCAGCAAGGCGGCCCGGCACTTTCAGCGAGAGCTGGAAGGCGTGCGCTTGCTGGCTGCTCAAGGCCTGACGACACCGTTGCTGCTGGCTGATGGCCTGAAGAACGCTGAGGGCGGCTGGCTGCTGTTCGATTTTCTTGAGGGTGCTGAAAGCCTCGGCGACGCCTGGACGAAAGTCGAGGCGCTGCCGATGTTGGCGGATGAGCAATCCGCGGTGCTGGCCGAGGCGCTGGGTGCGATTGGCCGGTTGCACGGTAAAGGGCTTTGGCAGGAGGACCTGCACCTGGACAATCTGCTGCGTCACGGCGGGCAGTTGTATTTGATCGACGGCGCGGGCATCTGTGTGGAAACCGCCGGACAGCCGTTGTCGCGGCAGAAAGTCCTGGAAAATCTCGGTGTGTTTTTCGCCCAGTTGCCCAAGGCGCTTGAACCGTTCACCGAAGAACTGCTGGTGTATTACCTGCTGAGCAACAGCGAGCACGCGCTGCCACTGGAAGCCTTGCAGAAACAGATCGACAAGGTTCGCCGCTGGCGTCTGAAGGATTACCTGATCAAGGTCGGTCGCGAATGCACGCTGTTCAGCGTTCGGCGGGGAGCCTTTGGTTTGCGCGCGATCCGTCGCGAGGAAGAGGCGGCAATGCTGCCGGTGCTGGAACAGGCCGATCAGTTGCTGGACAAGGGGCATCTCTACAAGACCGGCGGCGCTGCGAGCGTCGGCAAGGTCGACGTGGAGGGGCGCGCGCTGGTGATCAAGCGCTATAACATCAAGGGCTTCGCCCATTGGCTCAAGCGTTTCTGGCGCCCGAGTCGTGCCTGGCATTCGTGGCGTGAGGGCAATCGCCTGGCGTTTCTCGGCATCGCCACGCCCAAGCCGCTGGCGGTGCTGGAAAAGCGCTTTTTGTGGCTGCGCAGCCGTGCATATCTGGTCACCGAGTTCCTGCCGGGGCCGGACATCATCGAGCGCTTTGCGCCGTATGTTGAAAGTGGTGATGCTCCGGAAGCGGAGTTGCAGGCGCTGGATCAATTGTTTGCCCGGTTGATTGCCGAGCGCATCAGTCATGGCGACTTCAAGGGCCATAACCTGTTCTGGCAGAACGACCGCTGGGCGCTGATCGATCTCGATTCGATGTGCCAGCACGGCTCGGTGAACACCTTTGCTGGTGCCTATGCGCGGGATCGGGCGCGTTTCATGCGTAACTGGCCGGCGAGTAGTGCGTTGTATCAGGTCATCGATCAGCGTTTGCCTAAAGATATCTCCAGCGCCGGCTGAATCGGCTCTTCGACCCTTTCGCAAGCAAGCCCGCTCCCACCCTTGGAATGCATTCCTCCTGTGGGAGCGGGCTTGCTCGCGAAGAGATCTGTAAAACCACCGAAAATGTTCCTCGCTCAGTGAGGGACAATATTTTCTGAATGGTCCTACAGCTTCATCAGAAGCCATGACCTGTGCCCGCTTCAGCCCCGATGCTAGTTTGCCTGACGACAATGGAGGGCAAATTTTGATGATCAAAAAGGCTGTGATGTTGGGCGCTTTTTCATGGGGTTTATCAGGCTGCGGCAGTGTCCTGACTGTATTGCAGGATGATGCCGATGTCGCCCGGGACATGCGCAAACAAAAAACCTACTGCCAATCCATTCCGCGCGTTTACAGCGGTCTGGCCTACGATTTCTGCGTGTTGAACGCACCGCCCGATCCAAGTGGCTTTCTCGCGCCATTCGTCTTGCTGGATCTGCCATTGTCCGGAGTGGCCGATACGGTTGTGCTGCCCTACACCATTTATCGTCAGGCGACTGACGGTAATCTCGGTATCTACTGGCGCACGGGCGGTTATTGAACCCACAGGCAGGGTTTATCCGATCCATTCAACCTGGGGCAATTCGCACAGGGTAATTCCCCGCATGTTTACGCTATAATCCCGCCCTTTAGCTGTTCCTCGCCCTTTGCGAGGGCACATCAATTTTCAAGGCGCATCGCGCCTGCACGCAGACTAAAGAGGCTAGACCCCTGTGGCATTGACGATTCTTGGCCTGTCCGGCGCCCTTAGCCATGATCCATCAGCAGCCTTGTACATCGACGGCAAGCTGGTGGCGGCGGCCGAAGAAGAGCGCTTCGTACGCGATAAGCATGCAAAAAACCGCATGCCCTACGAGTCGGCGAAGTTCTGTCTTGAGCAGGCCGGTATCAAACCGTCCGACGTTGACGTGGTAGCGATCCCGTTCGCTCCGATCAGTCTGTTCGGCAAGGCCCGTTGGCACTATGCCAAGCGTTACTGGTATGCCCCGGATCGCGCGCTCGATGCGATCCTGATGGGCAACCGTCGCTACAAACGCTATCGCAACAAGATCGTCTGGTGCCTGGAGCAACTGGGTTTCGATCCGAAAAAAATCAAGATCGAACCGGTCGAACACCATCTGGCCCACGCTTCCAGCGCTTACCACTGCTCCGGTTTCAAAGAGAAAACCGCGATCCTCGGTATCGACGGCAAGGGCGAGTACGCCACGACCTTTTTCGGTTATGGCGAGAACGGCAAGATCCACAAGATCAAGGAATTCTTCGATCCTGACTCCCTCGGCGGCCTGTATGGCGCGATCACCGAGTTCCTCGGTTTCGAGATGCTCGACGGCGAGTTCAAGGTCATGGGCATGGCGCCGTATGGCGATGCCAGCAAATACGATTTCTCGCGTCTGGCCTCGTTCGAGAACGGCGAGCTGGTGATCAACACCGATTACGCCAACGTGATCGGCCTGCGCCGCTATAAAGAGAAGGGCAAGGGTTTCTACTTCTCGCCGAAGCTGATCGAGTGGCTTGGTCCGAAGCGTGAAGGCGATATTGCTGACGAACCGTACATCCACTATGCCGCCAGCATGCAAGCGCTGTTCGAGAAACTGGCGCTGCAGATGATCGATCACTACCTGGGCGACGTGCTCAAGGAAACCGGCAAACTGGCGTTCGCCGGTGGCTGTGCGTTGAACGTCAAGCTCAACCAGAAAATCATCGCCCGTGACGACATCAAGGAGCTTTTCGTGCAGCCGGCGTCCGGCGATGCCGGTACTGCGGTTGGCGCGGCAGCCTATGTGTCTCATGCCCGTGGCGTGCCGGTCGAGAAGATGGAACACGTCTACCTCGGCCCGTCGTACAGCAACGAAGACGTGATCGCCGCGTGCGCTCGTCACGAGAACAAGCCTGCCTGGCGCAAGCTCGACAACATGCCGGAACAGATCGCCAAAATCATGGTTGAAGGCAATCCGGTGGCCTGGTTCCAGGGTCGCATGGAATTCGGTCCGCGCGCATTGGGCGGCCGTTCGATCATTGGCTGCCCTAGCGTGGCCGGCGTGGCTGATCGTATCAACCACCAGATCAAGTTCCGCGAGCGCTGGAGGCCTTTCTGCCCGTCGATGCTCGATACCGTCGCGCCACAGATGATCAAGATCGATCACCCGGCTCCTTTCATGACCTTCACGTTCGAAGTGGCGGAAGAGTGGAAAACCCGTGTGCCGGAAGTCGTCCACGAAGATGGCACTTCCCGGGCGCAGGTGCTCAAGCGCGAATACAATCCGCGTTACTACGACATGATGAAAGCGCTGGAAAACCTGACCGGCAACGGCGTGTCGCTGAACACCTCGCTCAACCGTCGTGGAGAACCGATGATCTGCTCGCCGACTGACGCGCTGAACATGTTTTTCGGCTCCGATCTGGAATACTTGATCATGGAAGATATTCTGGTCGTAAAAGAGGGTGTTAAAGGATACGGACTTGACTGAAACACTGATCAGCGTCGTGATTCCCGCTTACAACTATGCGCGGACCCTGCCTCGTGCAGTGGAGTCGGTATTGGCGCAGCTGGATGATGCGACGACGGATCTGTTAGTCATCGACGATGGGTCGACGGACGAAACGCCTGAAGTAGTAGAGAAACTTCTTCTCAAACATGGCGGGCGTTTTCGCGCGTTGCGCAAAAGCAATGGCGGGCTGTCTTCAGTGCGAAATCGGGGGCTTGAAGAGACGACCGGGCAATACCTGGTTTTCCTGGATTCCGATGACGAAATGGCCCCCGGCGCTTTGGCTGCGCTGTCGCAACACATTGCCAGCAACCCTCAAAGCCTGATGGTCATCGGTGCCCACTGGTCAGTGTTCGCTGACGGCAGGCGCAGCTTGCAGGCAGCCAAGCCGTTGCCTTCGACTCCCCGTCAGCGTTTACAGGGTTACCTGCTGGACAAGACTGTATCGATTTCCAATGGTGCGTGCGCGATGCATCGCGCTGTATTCGCTCCGGGTAATTACCCGGAGCATCTGCGCAACGTCGAGGACCTGCCAGTGTTTGCCCAGGTGCTGGCGCGTTTCCCTTGCACCGTTCTCGATCAGCCTATGGCATTGATCTACAAACATGCCGACAGCATGCGTCATGATCTGCGCCAAAGTCTTGCCGCTGGCACGGAGCAGGTGGTCAGCGAAGTGTTTTCAAGTCGGCGCCTGCCGGCAGAGATGCAGGATTTACGTCAGGCATTTCTGGCGCAGCGCTGCCTGTCGCTGTTTCGCGATTGCTATTCACATGGTGAATACGCGTTGGCCAAGGGCTTCTATTTTCAGGCGTTGCGTGCCGACTGGCGCACGTTTTCGCGCTGGTCCTACACTCGTAAGGCTTTGCGGTTGTTGTTTCGGTAAGCGGTTCGCGAACACATGTGCGTACCACATAACGAGTGTCATTGAGGTGGCTGGGTGAAAGGTACGGGCGTTAAAGTGGCAACTCGGGTCTCCAGAATCATCGATGAATACCCGGTATGGCTGGCGTTTCTGGGCAGTGTGCTGCTGTCGCTGATTGCGGTCATGGGCACCGCGACAGTCGGGCGAGATGCCGCGCTGTACATCGATATTGCGCAACAAGTTACCGAGCACGGTCCCAATGTGGCTTGGGCAACTTTCGACTGGCCGTGGTTTTCCTTTCTGCTCGCCGGCACGCATCTGATCCTGCATTTACCATTGGAACTGAGCGCCTATCTCTGGTGTGGCCTCTTCTTCGCCGGCACCAGTGCATTGATGGTGGACTGCGTACGTCAGCGTTCTGCGCACGTCACCCGCTGGGCTTGTCTGGTGGTGCTGGCAATGCCAGCGGTCAATGCCTTTCGAAATGACATCATCCGTGAATGCGGTTTCTGGTTTTTCTGCACGCTGGCGCTGTGGTTTGCATTGCGCTGGCAAACCCGTGGCGGCTGGCTACGCGCGGCGTTCATTCATCTGGCGATTATCGGAGCAGCCTTTTTCCGCCTGGAGGCGTTGCTGCTGTTGCCGGCGTTGGCGCTGTGGCAGTTGCCAAACCTCTGGTCGTCCACACGACGCCTGCAATTCTTTCAGTTTTCGCTATTACCGATTCTGGGCCTGTTGGGTATATGTGTGTCGGGCGCGCTCCTGTCGGCCCGCCTGATGCTTTATCTGGACATGATTGCGCCGCACAGTGTCTTGTCTTCGTTTCAGATGCTGTGTGATCAGTTTGCCAACTCGCTCATTAACAAGTACTCCCAGGACGAAGCCGGCCGAATCATTTTCTTTGGCATCCTGGCGACCATGACTATCAGTTTCGTCAAGTTGATGGGACCTTTCGCCGTTCCGTTCATCCTGCGCCGCAACTGGGGAGTGCTAGGCACCTACTGGCGTGACTACCGCCCCTTCGCCTGGACGGCGCTGTTGTACCTGGTGGTGCTGGTGCTGTTTTTCATCAAGCAACAGTTCATGAACACTCGCTACCTGAGCTTTCTCAATCTGTTGTTTGTGCCGGTGCTGGCACTGGGACTGGCCGCTTTTGTTCGCGAGTTCCCGCGTTGGGGCAAGTGGCTGGTTATCGTGGGGTTGCTGGTGATGCTGTCGAACGTCATCTCCACCGGGGCCGGCAAAACCCACTATGTCGAGGCCGGGCGCTGGATGTCCTCCCATGTCGAGCCGGATGCGTCGACA
Organism: Pseudomonas sp. FW305-7; assembly: GCF_058786735.1. Lineage (NCBI taxonomy): Bacteria > Pseudomonadati > Pseudomonadota > Gammaproteobacteria > Pseudomonadales > Pseudomonadaceae > Pseudomonas > Pseudomonas sp. FW305-7. Next base: position 132,212 of record NZ_JBYSZA010000007.1, on the reverse strand, counting down.
TACTTCGCAGATGGGCGGATCAGCTACTACGCCGGTCGCGGCTACGTGTTGCCCGTTCTGACCCAGGAAGAGGCGATGTCCACCGCCCATGCCGGCGACTATCGCTATTTTGTGATTGAGGCGAAGGGTGACGAGCCTTGGCTGAAGGAATGGCTGGAGGCGCACAAGTTGCGCATCCTCGAGCATTTCGCCAACCGCAAAGGTGCAACGCTGCTGGTCATCGGCCGCTAAGGCTCAACCCAGCAGCGGACGCAGGCGCGAGATCAGTGGCGCTTGCCGGTTGCTTGGCAGGGCCTGGCGGTAGCCTTCGATGAAGGTGTCGCCAGCGTCTTCGCCCAGCAACCATTGGCGGTCTTCTTTATAGCGCAGCAAATGGGCGAAGTTGCGCAGGCGTTTGCTGTCGCTGAGTGCGCGTCTCTGGCAGCGCAGGTCGGCGATGTCGATCAGGCCCAGTTGGTGATCGGGTGTGAGTACGACATTGCCGAAGTGCAGCGAGCGAAAATACACGCCTTTTTCATGCAATTGAGCGAAATATCCGCCCAATTGGAACCTCAACGCATCATTCCCTTCACTGCTGCCTTGCAACTGGCGCACCGTATCGCCCGCCAGCGGGCTGTAATAAACGCCATCGCGCTCGATACTCGGAATGCGATACACCGCAATGACGGTCGGACAAAGAATGCCGCGCTGCTCCAGTGCCCGGGTGTTGTCGGCAAAGCGCTGCGCATAGGGATAGAACAGCGCCGAACTGAGCAGCCGCTTGCGACGGAACAGCTTGAGCATGCGTCCATCGGCCAATCTGAGCACCTTGTCGCCGGAACCGTCGGCTTCCAATACGTGTGCACCTTCGCGCAGTGCCTCGTAAGTGCTGTGGTCAATCGATTGCATGTCTGGCTCCCCATCATTAGCGGGGTATCTTAACCGACTTGGTCAAAGGCTGGCTTGCAGTCATGTTTATCGGGGGAAAAACGCGTGTGATATCATCCCCGCCTCACTGAATTGTGCGGATCACCATGAGCAGTCCTGAACCGAAAGCCCAGTCAACGCTGGCGATCTACTTCCGCCTTTTGGCTTACGTGCGGCCTTACGCCGGTCTCTTCCTTCTCAGCATCGTCGGGTTTCTGATCTTCGCATCGACTCAGCCGATGCTCGCTTACATCCTCAAGTACTTTGTCGATGGCCTGGCCAATCCTGAGGCCAGCCTGTTTCCGGGCAACCCGTACCTGGGCAAATTGCAATTGCTCGAAACCGTGCCGCTGATGATCGTGTTCATTGCGCTGTTGCAGGGCGTGGGCTCGTATCTAGGCAACTTCTTCCTGGCTCGGGTTTCCCTGGGCCTGGTGCATGACCTGCGGGTGGTGCTGTTCAACAAGTTGCTGGAGCTGCCCAACCGGTTCTTTGACAAGAACAACTCCGGGCATCTGATTTCCCGAATCACCTTCAACGTGACGATGGTCACCGGCGCTGCGACGGACGCGATCAAAGTGGTCATCCGTGAAGGCATGACCGTGATTTTCCTGTTCTGCACCCTGTTGTGGATGAACTGGAAACTCACGCTGGTGATGGTGGCCATCCTGCCGGTCATCGGCATCATGGTGAACAGCACCAGCAAGAAATTTCGCAAGCAAAGCAAAAAGATCCAGGTGTCGATGGGCAACGTCACGCACGTCGCCTCCGAGACGATCCATGGTTACCGTGTGGTGCGCAGTTTCGGCGGCGAAGTCTATGAAAAGGACCGCTTTCGCGATGCCAGCCAGAGCAACACCGACAAGCAGCTGACGATGACCAAGACCGGCGCGGTCTACACGCCGATGCTGCAACTGGTGACGTACAGCGCCATGGCCGTGGTCATGTTCCTTGTGCTGTACCTTCGCGGTGATGCATCGCCGGGCGATCTGGTGGCCTACATCACCATGGCCGGTCTGTTGCCGAAGCCTATTCGCCAACTCTCCGAAGTCAGCTCGACCATTCAGAAAGGTGTGGCCGGTGCCGAGAGTATCTTCGAGCAGCTCGATGAGCCGGCCGAAGTGGATCAGGGTACGGTCGAGCGCGATCGCCTTGAAGGCCGACTGGAAGTGCGCAATCTCAGCTTCCAGTACCCGGACACCGACAAACAGGTACTCAACGACATCAGCTTCGTCGTGGAGCCTGGGCAAATGGTCGCTCTGGTCGGCCGTTCCGGCAGCGGCAAGTCCACTCTGGCCGGGTTGATTCCGCGCTTTTATCAGCATGAACACGGGCAGATTCTGCTCGATGGCGTGGAAGTGCAGGATTTCACCCTGCGCAGCCTGCGTCGCCAGATTGCGCTGGTGACCCAGGCGGTGACGTTGTTCAACGATACGGTGACCAACAACATCGCTTACGGCGATCTGGCCGGCGCGCCTTTCGAGGAAGTCAAACGCGCGGCCTCCGAGGCCTATGCCGATGAGTTCATCGTCAAGATGCCGCAGGGCTATGAAACCATGGTCGGCGAGAACGGAGTGCTGCTGTCCGGTGGCCAGCGTCAGCGCATTGCCATCGCCCGCGCCCTGCTCAAGGATGCACCGCTGCTGATTCTCGACGAGGCCACTTCTGCACTGGATACCGAGTCGGAGCGGCATATTCAGGCAGCGCTGGATCATGTGGTGCAGAACCGCACGACTCTGGTGATCGCGCACCGCTTGAGCACCATCGAGAAGGCCGATCTGATTCTGGTCATGGACGAAGGCCGGATTGTCGAGCGTGGCACCCACGCACAACTGCTGGAGCAGAACGGCTATTACTCGCGCCTGCATGCCAAAGAGTTCGAAGAGGGTGACGAGCCGCAGCCGGCCCACGTGACCAACGTATGCTGAGGGTGTTTCGCAGCTTTCGTGAACGTGGCTGGAGCGAAATTGACCGGGATGCCTACGCTCAAGCCTGGCTGCGTTTCGGTGGCAGCTTTGCGACGCATCCCGAGGTGGTCGAGCGACTGTCGACATTCGTCGGGATCGAACTGCGCTACCTGGGCTGGATCGTTGGCGGTGAGGTGGTTGCCGCCATTCCCTGCTGGGGGCGGCATGTGGCCTTGTCCAAGGAAGTCCTCAAGCGTGAAGGCAAGCGTGGCTTGCTCGACATGGGCAATGCGGAAATCATCCTGCCGATCGCGCCGGATGTCGTCGTGCCGGTCCGCCAGCGCATGGCGTATGTCTCCCAGATCAATGCCGAGCAGATCAGCACCCTGAAAACCCAACCGGAGGGCTTGGCCCTGGCCCGGTTGCCGGAAGAGTATTCGAAGAAATTTCGCTACAACCAGCGTCGCGAACAGCGTCTGCTGGAAGAGGCGGGTGGTTCGCTGGTGCCGATGTCGGAGTTTTCTCCGGCAGAGCAAGCGCAGGCATATGGCGATCTGTTCGAGCGTCGCTGGGGCTTCGAAGTGCCTGGCAAGGCCGGGCTCGTCGAAGTCTTCACCTTGTTGCGCGAATTCATGACCGGTTCGGTGGCCATGCTTGAATCGGCGCCCGTGGCGATTCAGGTTCTGTACCGTGTCGAGGCGCCGCAATGGGTGTCGCTGGAGTACATCAACGGTGGCGTCGACCCGCAGAGTCGCGAATTCAGCCCCGGCAGCGTACTGAGCTTCGTCAACACCCAGCAGGCCTGGGCTGACGCGCAAGCACTGGGCAAGCCGCTGCGTTATTCATTCGGTCGTGCCGACCGTGAGTACAAGGATCGCTGGTGCCACACGGTGCCGGTCTACAAGGTCTGAACCCATGAGCGCTCGCAAGCAACAGCTTCTCAAGGCCCATCGACGCAGCAAGCGTCTGTTCCTCGTCGCCTTTCTGGTGGCGCTGTTGCTGATCGGTGTATTGATCGCCTGGTGGCTGGTGCCGCTGTTGCTGGTGCTTGCCTGGGTTGCCCACGAAGCGTGGTTTGCCGATCACTTGTTTTACCGCCCCAGCGACGATTATCAATACCGGTTTCCCGCGAATACAGCACGTCAGGCCGTCAGCCTGGATGGCGGTGTGGTGCGCCTGAGCGAGCCATTGGCCCCGGGTGAAACGCTGATTCTCGAGCTTGAAGTGAAGGCCGGTTGGCTGGGGCGCTGGCTCGATCCGTATGTTCAGGTCGGCAATGATCGCCAGGATTTTGAACGTGGGGTCAAAGGGCGGCGTTTTCTCAACCTTTCCGGACAAGCGACGGCGCTGGGCCAGGGTTCGCTGTCGCTGCGCGGCCACCATTGCACGCCGGGTGCCACGGGCGCGCTGTGGGTCATGGCCAACCCTGACTACGCTCGCCAGCGCGTCATGGTCATCGCGCCGCATGCCGATGATGCCGAGCTTGCGGCATTCGGCCTTTACAGTCGCAGCGAAGACGTCAGCATCGTCACCCTTACCCAAGGCGAGATCGAGGCTGAAGACTTCCAGCGACTGGGCCTTGATCAAGCCGCTGCCGCACGCTTGAAAGGCCGCTTGCGCAGCTGGGACAGTCTGGTGATTCCGCTGTGGGGCGGTGTGCCCGCAGAACGTTGCGTGCAACTGGGTTACTACTGTCTGCAATTGCCTGCAATGGCCGCCGAGCCAGGCAAGGCGTTTGGCTCTCGCGAGTCGCAGGAAAACGATGTGCGCAGCGTGCGCAGACACAACCCGCTGATCTTGCCCGGTGACCTTGACGGGCAACCGACCTGGCAGAATCTGGTCGGCGACCTGGTAGCCCTGCTGGAGCACTATCGTCCGCAAGTGCTGGTGACACCGCATCCCGAACTGGACCCGCACAGTGACCACGTCGCCGCCACTCAGGCGCTGCTTGAGGCCGTTGGCCGCAGCAACTGGAAGCCGACGACCCTGCTGATGTACGCCAATCATCTGCATGACAACGACCGTTGGCCGATGGGGCCGGCAGGTGCCGGTATCGCACTGCCGCCGGCCATCGAGGCATTGCCAGCCGATCGCTTGTGGAGCCCGCTGCTGTCAGCCGACGTGCAACTGGACAAGGCCATGGCACTGGCCATGGAGCATGATTTGCAGGGTGGGCAAGTGTTCAAGCGGCAATTGCGTCGCTGGATCCAGCACGGACTGGCGGGGCGCCGCTGGCCTGTCACGGGCAGTAACGAATTTTTCCGCAAGGCGGTCCGGCGCCACGAATTGTTCTGGGTGCGCGACCTTTCAGATTGAGGCGGACGGCGCTTTACCCTGTGTTAATATCGCGCCCCTGTTCATTTTGTATGTGGGTTGCTCCATGAAGTTGTCCATGCCGCGTTTCGATCAAGCCCCGGTCTTGGTAGTCGGCGATGTCATGCTCGACCGCTACTGGCATGGCGGAACCTCACGGATTTCCCCTGAGGCACCGGTGCCGGTCGTTAAGGTCGAGCAAATCGAAGACCGTCCGGGCGGCGCCGCGAACGTTGCCTTGAACATTGCCGCGCTGGGTGCGCCGGCGTCTCTGGTCGGTGTGACCGGTGATGACGAAGCCGCCGACAGCCTGAGCAACAGTCTCAAAGGCGCGGGCGTTCGGGCCCTGTTCCAGCGCATCGCGCACCAGCCAACCATCGTCAAGCTGCGGGTCATGAGCCGGCACCAGCAACTGCTGCGTATCGACTTTGAAGAACCGTTTGCCACTGACGCCCTGGCCCTTGGCTCGCAGGTCGACGACCTGCTCGAAGGCATCAAGGTCCTGGTGTTGTCCGACTACGGCAAAGGCGCGCTGAAAAACCATCAGGCGCTGATCCAGGCGGCCCGGGCAAAAAACATTCCGGTGCTGGCCGATCCGAAAGGCAAGGATTTCTCGATCTACCGTGGCGCCAGCCTGATCACCCCGAACCTCAGTGAGTTCGAAGCCATCGTCGGCGGTTGCGCCGATGAACACGAACTGGTGAGCAAGGGCGCAACCCTGATGCACGATCTCGAACTCGGTGCGCTGCTGGTCACTCGAGGCGAACACGGTATGACCCTGCTGCGTCCGGATCATCCGGCACTGCACCTGCCGGCCCGTGCCCGTGAAGTGTTCGATGTCACCGGCGCCGGTGACACCGTGATTTCGACCCTGGCCGCTGCCATTGCCGCCGGCGAAGAGCTTCCGCACGCTGTGGCACTGGCCAATCTGGCCGCCGGCATCGTCGTCGGCAAGCTCGGTACCGCTGCCATCAGCGCCCCGGAACTGCGTCGCGCCATTCAGCGCGAAGAAGGCTCCGAGCGCGGTGTGCTGGGCCTCGAGCAGTTGCTGCTGGCGGTAGCCGATGCCCGCGCGCACAACGAGAAGATCGTCTTCACCAATGGCTGTTTCGACATCCTGCATGCCGGCCACGTGACTTATCTGGAGCAGGCGCGAGCCCAGGGCGATCGTCTGATCGTCGCGGTCAATGACGATGCGTCCGTCAGCCGACTGAAAGGGCCGGGGCGCCCGATCAACAGTGTTGACCGGCGTATGGCGGTTCTGGCCGGGCTCGGGGCTGTGGACTGGGTCATCAGCTTCCCTGAAGGCACACCGGAAAACCTGCTGCGTGAGGTCAAGCCGGACGTGTTGGTCAAGGGCGGCGATTACGGGATCGACCAAGTGGTGGGTGCCGATATCGTGTCGGCTTATGGCGGCACCGTGAAAGTGCTGGGACTGGTGGAAAACAGCTCGACAACAGCGATTGTCGAAAAAATCCGCAGTCGTTGAGCAGATGAATCTTTACCGTTGTGTACTGCGTGTGAACGGATTTTGCCTTGGGGATCTAACCGTTTCCGTTGATGTTGGCAGGTTTGAATCCGATGCGCTTGCCTGCCTATGTCGCGTGGTCAATTAACTTATGAAAGTCATGCTCCTGGTGATGGACGAGCAGCGGGTCATTCTTGACCGGCTCTACGACATCGTGCAGCAGAACTGTGATGAATGTGTCATCCACCGTCTGAGCAAACAGCAACAGATGAACCTCGGGCCGTTTCTGGCCTCGGTCGATTACCAGATGTTCGACCGCGTGGTGATCTTCTCCCGGGTCAAGCGCCTGGCCCCGCAACTGCGGGTGCTCAAGTGCATTCCCGGGCTGATCTTTCTCGAACACGACGCCTACCAGAACTACATGCCTGCCAGTAAGTATCGGGGCGTGTATTCGCGGCTCTACAGCCGTCTGCCGAGCTGCCGCGCACTGGTATCCGGTGCGGTGGTCGCGCGCAAAATGCTCGCTGAAGGCATTGATACAGTGTTCGTCTCCAAGGGTTACGACGAGCAGATGCTGCGCAACATCGGCACTGAGCGGGACATTCCCGTCGGTTTTCTCGGCAGCCTGAAAAGCACCGAATATGCCGAACGCAAAGCACTGCTCGAATCGCTGTCGAAGCGAACCGGGATGCTGGTGACGCGCACGAAGTCGGGCTCGGAGTATCTCGAAACGCTCAATCGCATCAGGATCTTTGTCAGCGCCGATATCGGCATGAACGAGTTCATGATCAAGAATTTCGAAGCCATGGCCTGCGGTTGTGTGCTGCTGGCCTGGAGCCAGGGCGAAGAAGACCAGTTGCTCGGTTTCGAAGACATGCACAACACCGTGTTCTACCGCAGCGAAGACGAAGCGGTGGAAAAGATCAAACTGTTGCAAGGCAACCCTGAGCTGGCGGATCGCATCGCCAGCAATGGTCAGGCCTTTGCACAGAGCCGTTATTCCTTCGCGCGGGTTGGCCAGTCCCTCGCGGCTGAAATCCAGCGCGAGATGCGCCCATGGCAGCCGCCGTCGGCATTTACGCGGTTCTGGGTGAAGCTGCGTCACGGGATGAAGGTGCCGGTCTGAATGATGGACGAACACATGGCGCTGGATGCGCTGCCCGGTGGTGACCAGTCGGTGTTGGGCGCTTTGCCCGAGGCGTTGCGCGAGTGCCTGAGTCGCGCAGCGCGGGTCATCCTGATTGCCAACAACCCGGCCATCACGGCGACGGATGTTCAGGCGCTGAACATAGGCGTCGATGACGTCGTCGTCAGCTTCAATACCTGCATCAAGGCAGCGCTGCTCAACGCGCAAAGCGCCAATGTCTTTGTGCACGGCTATAACGCCCCGGACCATTACTTTTTCGGCCTGCCTTACGGGCCGGACGTACAACGACTGATCAATCAGGCGAGTGAACGGTGTTTCACCCTGTTGGTCGGTTGCGCGGCACCGATGTGCCCGTTACCGCGGGTGGCGATGTACTGGGATCGCATCCCGTTGCCGCCGCTGTGGAACTATCCGGTCGACCGGCCGGGAGGCAAGCGTTACGTCGGCCCCACGACCGGTTTCAACACGCTGGTGTTGCTCGACTGGTTGCGCGGTCAACCCGGTTATAACTATCAACTGATGACTCTGGGTTTTTCCAACGAAGCCGGCAAGCTGTGGGGTGGTCACGCCTGGGATTACGAGCGCGACTGGCTGCAGAAGTCGGACGTCATCGTAGTGCCCCTGCAACCCCGTCGCTGGTGGCAAAAGCTGTTCCGCCAGAAATAAGCGATAGCCTGTCGCCGGCCGGCCCGAACTACTTTCAAAAGGTGCTGTTGAGTGTTGAAAATTGCCGTGGCCTTTTTCGGGATTCCGAGAAACTCGCCGATTTGCTACCCCTCCATCGAGCAGAACGTCCTGGCGCAGTTGCCTGCGGGCAGCGACGTAAAGTGTTTTTATCACCTGTACAAAATCGATGAAGTGCAGAACTCGCGCTCCGGCGAAAAAGGCCAGTTGGCGGCGGACAACTATCAGCCCTTCGAATCGATGACCGGGACGCTGACTTCAACCGAAGGCGTGCTGGAGCGCTGGGATTTCGAGCAGGTCAAGGCACAAGGCGACACGTGGGCCGATGACTTCGCGTCGCTGCGCAACCTGATCTATCAGCTCAACTCGCTGCACACCGTGACCACGATGATCGAGGCCTTCGATCCGGATTACGTGGTGTTCGTGCGACCGGACAATTTCTTCCACAACCCGCTGCCTGCTTATGTGTTCAATCATCCAGAGGCCCGGCGGCACAATGCCTACATTCCTGACTGGCAGTGGTGGGGCGGGTTGAATGACCGCTTTGCCATTTGTGGGCGCGACACTTACGTCGCCTACGGCAAGCGGATCGAGCGCATCTTCGAATTCTGCAAGGCGACGGGGCGAAAGCTGCACTCCGAGCGTTTGCTCAAGTACGCATTGCAGCGGGTTGATGCCAAGGTTTGCACATTGAAAACCCAAGCATCACGGGTACGCATTACCGGCGCATTTGCCGAAGAGTCGTTCTCGCCCAAGCGTGGCATGGGCAAGCGTGAGAACCGCTACTTCCATTTCTTCGCGACCTTGCGCACATGGATCGATAGCAAGCGCTAACCGGCTATTTGCTCGCGCGTTTTTTGCCGATGCCAACCAGGCGCAGCGCCTTCAGACTCAGTTGCTTGAGGCCTGTGCGAGGGGGCTTTGCGGGTTGCAGGCCTTGCTGCACGACCCAGTCCTTCCAGCGAATTCGTTCATCGCGTACGACCCAGCCCTCTTGAGTTGCGAAGCTCTCTGCGAGGTAAAGTCCGCGGGTGCCGGCCGGCAGGAGTTTGTCGCGCTTGAGGGTATAGAGTTCGGCCAGTGGTGCACCGTCCTTGAGCGGCATCAGATAGAGGTCGGGGCGCTTGCGGTCGAGCCGTGCCACCAGTTGATCACCTTCCAGGCGCTCATCGACATGGAACAGGCTCAGGGATTTGGCTTCCTTGGGCACGTCCAGACGCAAGTCATAGATCAATTGCAGCGACGCGGTCGGCAAATGCACATAGGCGCGCGGCCGTTCCAGCAATTGCAGGTTGGCGCAACGAATCGGGCGCGCCGAGCCGGACAACGGCGTCAGCCGAAACGGCAAGGCCTCGCGGTAATGCAGCGCGGAGGAGTAGGGCGCCGGCAGCCACGTGTCGTTGAAACGTCCGCCGAGCCAGCCTTCCGGGGTTTCCAGCAAACACTCTTCGGCAATTTCCTGGATGGCCGTGTGCAGCGGAATATTCAGTTCGTGGGCCGGTACGTAACCGGAAATCAGCTTCAGCACCACGTCGCCGCGATCCTGCCGGCGCTGGCGTACCAGCACCCAATAATCGCGATTCTGCCAATGCAGGGTCAGGCGCACCGAGACTCCGAGATTCGCCAGCTCCAGCGAAAAGCGCTCGGCATCCGCCACGCTCACCGGTTTGCGTCGCTGCAAGGTCTGCGCGAAGTTCAGCGGCATGCCGACGCTCTGATAGGTCAGGCCTTCGGGGGTGGCTTCGACGAACAGCGGCAGGGTCTTGAAGTTGCTCGGGTTCTTTCTGATGAGCGTGCGCGGCATATCGGCTCCTGCTTAAGGCCGCGGGGCGGCGTCAGTGACCACGAAGGACCTGGGCAACGGTCGCAACGTTATGGGCGAGGTGCAGCGGATTGATCGTCCCGACAATAGCACTGGCTACGCCGGGCTGGGCAAACAGCAATTCGAAGCTGGCACGCACCGGGTCCACACCTGGGCTCAGGCAAACGTGACCGCTGGCCAGGGCCTTTTTCACCAGAATGGCTTTGCCATGGGCAGCAGCATAGTCAATGACTGCCTTCTCGCTCTGTTCGTTCAGATTGTAGGTGACCATCGCGCAGTCGCCCTGCTCCAGTGCCTTCAGGCCACCTTCGACGGTTTTGCCGGAGAAACCGAAGCCGCGAATCTTGCCCTCGGCCTTGAGTGCCGCGAGTGTGGCGTACACCTCTTCGTGCTCGAGGATCGCCATGTCATTGCCGTCGGAGTGCACCAGCACCAGATCGATAAAATCGGTTTCAAGACGTTGCAGGCTGCGCTCCACCGACAGGCGCGTGTGGGCCGCGCTGAAGTCGTGGCGTGACTCGCCGTTGGCAAACTCTTCGCCGACCTTGCTGACAATCACCCAGTCCTGTCGCTGGCCCCGCAGTAGCGGGCCGAGGCGTTCTTCGCTGCGGCCATAAGCCGGCGCGGTGTCGATCAGGTTGATGCCCATACCCTGCGCTTGCCGCAGCAGCATGCGCGCCGCCTCATCGTCGGGGATCTGAAAACCGTTGGGGTATTTCACCCCTTGATCACGGCCGAGTTTGACCGTGCCCAGGCCCAGTGGCGAAACCGTCAGGCCGGTGCTGCCCAGCGGGCGATGCAAGTCATGCAGGGTAGCGATACTCATGGCAGCAGTTGCTCCCAGGCTGGGACGCCCAGCGGTGGTTTTGGCAGGGGCGGCAAAGGTGCGGCGGCTTGCGGCTGGATGCCGTCGCGCTGCAGAGAGGCGATCACCCGATCAGCAAAATCCGGAGCCAGCGCCAGTTTGGTCGGCCAGCCGACCAGCAAGCGTCCCTCTTCAGCGAGGAAGGCATTGTCCGGGCGCGTCAGGCCGGTTTGCAGCGGCTCGGCACGGTCGACGCGCAAGGTCGCCCATTGCGTGGTGCTGAGGTCGATCCACGGCAGCAACTGCGCGATTTCTTTCTGCGCGGTGGCGATCTGCTCGGCGGGCTCGCGGTTTACACCTTCGCTCTCGGCGATGTCGCCGCCCATGTACCAGACCCATTGGCCATCCGCCGCCGGGTGCGTGGTCACGGTGATACGCGGCTTGGTGCCGCCGCCCAGGCAGTGTGCGTACAGCGGTTTCAGGCCCGGGCCTTTGGCGATGATCATGTGCAGTGGCCGGCGTTGCATGGCCGGATGGCTCAGGCCCAGAGCGGTGAGCAGATCAGCGGTGCCGGCGCCGGCGCTGAGGACGATGCGCTGCGCACGGATCTCGCGACCGTCGACTTTCAAGCCGACCAGCACACCCGCTTCCAGCAACGGCTCGATGGTTTGCCCGGCCAGCAAGCCGTCGCCGGCCAGATCGGCCAGGCGTTGAATCAGGCTAGGCACATCGACCACCAGTTCGGCGAGGCGATAGACCTTGCCCTTGAAACGTTTGTCCTGCAGTGCCGGCGGCAATTGATCGCCCTTGACCTGATCGACACGGCCACGCACGGCTTTGCTGGCGAAGAAACTGGTGAGGTTGCCGGCCAGAGTGCCCGGCGACCACAGGTAATGCGCTTCGGAGAGCAGGCGCACGCCGGACAGGTCCAGTTCACCGTCGCCGGCCAGCGCTTCACGCCAGCGGCGTGGCATGTCGGCGATGGCTTCCGAGGCGCCGGTCAGCGCACCGTGCAACGCGTATTTGGCACCACCGTGGATGATGCCCTGGGATTTCACACTCTGCCCGCCGCCGAGGCTGGCGCTTTCCACCAGCACGGTCGAAAAACCCTGACGGCGCAGGCGCGCGTTCAGCCAGAGGCCGGCGACACCAGCGCCGACAATCAGAACGTCGGTGGAAATAACGGATGGCATGCAACGACCTCAGTGTTCAAGACGAGGGCGCAGTATACAGACTCGGGAAAGGGGCGGATTTGTCGATGATCAACAGGCCGAATGCAAAACCTCTGGCCTGACAAATCCCCTGTGGCGAGGGAGCTTGCTCCCGCTGGGTCGCGAAGCGAGCCCAAAACCTGAGACCGAGTTATTGCTGACACTCGGTGGTGTGCGATTTTACGACTGCTACGCAGCCGAGCGGGAGCAAGCTCCCTCGCCACAGGTTTTGGAATGTGCTTGAGAGGGATTAATGGCCGGCGGTTTTCGAGAACAACTGGATGACGACGACACCCAGGACAATCAGCGCCATCCCGAGCATCGCCGGGATATCCAGTTTCTGCCCATAGATAAACAGCGCCGCCACGCTGACCATGACGATGCCCATGCCGGCCCATACCGCGTAGGCCACGCCCACCGGCACGGTACGCACCACCAGCGTCAGCATCCAGAAGGCGATGCCGTAGCCGACGATCACCAGAATCAGCGGCAGCGGCGTACTGATGCCCTTGACCGCTTTCATCGAAACGGTGGCTATCACTTCGGCGCAGATGGCAATGGCCAGATAGACGTAGGCGTTCATGTGTAAACCCTCATAGGAAACGTTGCTTGCTGAGGCGGTATTCTAGAGATTCACCAGATGCGGTAAAGTCATTACCTATCTGTTTACAAGATGGGTTGGTGACGCAACATGCAGTGGAATCTCGATCAGCTACGCGTTTTTATCGATGTCGCCGAACAGCGCTCGTTCTCCGCCGTGGCGCGCAAGCAGCGCAAGGCGCAGTCGGCGATCAGCAGCGCCATCGCCCTGCTCGAAGATGATCTGGGCGTCAGTCTCTTCGAGCGTAGCAGCGGTCGCCAGCCGTGCCTCACCGAAGCGGGAGAAGCGTTGCTGGAAGAGGCCCGCGAAGTCTTGCGTCAATGCGAACGCCTCAACGGCCGTGCCATGGCGATGATGCGCGGGCAGGAAGCGCAGTTGCGCGTGGCGCAGGATGAGGCGATGCCCTATCAGGCGCTGGTGGAAAGTTTCGGTGCGCTGGCCGAGCAATTTCCCAGCCTGGAAGTGCAATTGACCAGCGCCGCCCAAGGCGAGGTCGCACGCAAACTGGTGGAGCGCCGCGCCGATCTCGGGCTGTTGTTCTATCACGACGAAATCCCCGAAGCGCTGGAGCGGCGGGTGCTTGGCAGTGTGGAAATGGTCACGGTCTGCGGCATCAATCATCCGTTGGCGACGCAATCCTGGGTCACTTGCCAGCAACTGGCGCAACACCGGCAGTTGTTGATGTCGACGCAAACCAGTGTCTATCCCGGCAACGAACCGGCCAGCCCGCAGGTATGGCGTGCCGACAGTTTTTACGTGATGGCCGAATGGCTGGTGCGTGACCTTGGCTGGGCCTGGTTGCCGCGCCATGTGGTGCAGTACTCGGCGTATCAGGGATTGATGGTCGAACTCGACAGCGAATGGACCCCGCCGGCGCTGGTGGTCGAGTTGGTCTGGCGACGCGACGAGCCTCTTGGTCCGGCCGCGTGCTGGCTGGCTGAACGTTTTGCCGTGCACTTGCAGGCGATCGACGGCAAAAGTCGATAAACTCCGCCGCCATGAATAGAACTCTCTACACCGCGCTGTTTTACCTGGGGCTGCCATTGGTGGCGATTCGGCTGTGGCTGCGCTCGCGCAAGGCACCGGCGTATGCCGAGCGGATTGGCGAGCGTTTCTCCTACGGGATGCCGACGCTGCAACCCGGCGGCATCTGGGTACACGCGGTGTCGGTGGGCGAAAGTATCGCCGCCGCGCCGATGATCCGCGCCTTGCTGCAACGTTATCCGACGCTTGCGATCACCGTGACCTGCATGACCCCGACGGGTTCGGAGCGCATTCATGCACTGTTCGCCGATGAGCCGCGCATCCAGCATTGTTATCTGCCGTATGACTTGCCGTGCGCGGCGGCGCGGTTTCTCGATCGTGCGCAACCGAAACTCGCGGTGATCATGGAAACCGAATTGTGGCCCAACCACATTCACCAATGCGCCAAACGCGGGATTCCCGTGGCGCTGGCCAACGGCCGATTGTCCGAGCGCTCGGCTCGCGGTTACGCGCGTTTCAGCAAACTGACCGCGCCGATGCTCGCCGAGATGAGCTTTTTCGCCGTGCAGACCGCCACTGAGGCGCAACGCTTCCGTGATCTCGGTGCGCGCCCGGAGACGGTCGAGGTGACCGGCTCGATCAAATTTGACCTGACCATCGACCCGCAGCTGCTGCAACGAGCCGCTGAGTTGCGTGGCCAATGGCAGGCGCTGGAGCGTCCGGTGTGGATCGCCGCGAGTACCCACGAGGGCGAGGATGAAGTGGTGCTGGACGCCCATCGTCGCTTGCTCGCCAACTATCCGAATGCGCTGCTGATCCTGGTGCCGCGTCATCCGGAGCGTTTCAACTCGGTGTTCGAACTGTGCCAGCGCGAAGGCTTTGCCACGGTGCGTCGCTCGACCGGCGTCAGTGTCAATGCGCAGACGTCGGTACTGCTCGGCGACACCATGGGCGAGTTGCTGTTTCTCTATGCCTTGGCGGACAGCGCGTTTGTCGGCGGCAGCCTGGTGGCGAATGGTGGGCACAATCTGCTGGAGCCCGCCGCGCTGGCGAAACCGGTGTTGAGTGGCCCGCACCTGTTCAACTTCCTCGATATCGCCGCGCAATTGCGTGAGGCTGGCGCGTTGGCCGAGGTGGATGATGCCGAAGGGCTGGCGGTGGAAGTGCAGCGTTTGTTCGAACTGCCACGGGATGCACAGCGCATGGCTGATGCGGGGCTGGCGGTGATGCGTCGCAACCAGGGTGCGTTGCAGCGTTTGCTGGATGGCTTGGGCAGGTTGATCAAATAGCTCGTTCACCAAACCATTGTGGTGAGGGGATTTATCCCCGACCGGCTGCGGAGCAGTCGTAGAGCCGGTAATCGGGGTCTTCCTGAATCAATACGGTGAATGGGTTCAGGGCTGCTGCGCAGCCCATCGGGGATAAATCCCCTCGCCACAGTCCGCCGCTATTACAGGAAAAGGCAGCAATCTTTTGCTTTTAAGGCCGGGCCTTGAGCTGTGCTTCCGCTGCCTTGGCCAGATCCGGTGGCAGGAAGTCCTTGTCCGGGTTGTAGTCGGCCTTCAGATACCGCGTCAGATCCTGCAAGTCCCCCGGATTCAACGTCCCCGCCGCCTGCTTCAAGCGCAGGTTGTCGAGGATGTAGTCGTAGCGGGTGTTGTTGTAGTTGCGCACCGAGGTGTACAGCTGACGCTGGGCATCGAGCACGTCGACGATGTTGCGCGTACCGACCTGATAACCGATTTCCGTGGCTTCCACCGCGCTCTGGTTGGAGATGATCGACTGACGGCGTGCCTGCACCTGCTCAACGTCGGTGTTGACCGCGCGATGCAGATTGCGGGTGTTTTCGACGATCTGTCGACGCAGGGATTCGCGCTGCTGTTCGCTCTGATTCAGTTGTTCATACGACTGGCGCACTTGCGAACTGGTCAACCCGCCACTGTAGATCGGGATGTTCAGTTGCAGGCCCAGCGTGCTCTGTTCGACGTTGCCACGGTATGGCGTGCCAAAAGCATTCGGGTTGGCGAAACCGAGGGCGTCGTTGTCGCCTTTTTCGTATTTGGCCACGGCGTCGAGGGTCGGCAGGTGGCCGGCCTTACGCTGCTTCAGGGTCTGTTCGGCCGAGCTGACGGCGAAGTTGCTGGCGAGCAGATTGAGGTTCTGTTTCGCCGCTGTATCGACCCAGGCCTTGGCGTCGTTCGGCGCCGGCGGCAGGATCGGCAGCGTGTGGACGATGCCCTGAATCGAGTTGTACTGACGGTTGGTCAGGGTGATCAGTGCTTCGAACGCATCATCGACCTGACGCTGGGCGACGATCCGGTTGGCCCGCGCGGTGTCGTAACTGGCTTGCGATTGCAGCACGTCGGTCTTGTCCGACAGGCCGACATCGAAGCGCTCGTTGGACTGATCGAGCTGGCGCTTGAACGCCGCTTCTTCGGCCTTGGTCGAGGCCAGATTGTCCTGACTGCGCAGCACGTTGAAATAGCTTTCGGCCGATTGCAGGATCAGGTTCTGTTCGGTGGCCGACAGTTGCAGCGCGGCCTGTTCGTTGACGTCCTTGGCCGCCTGATACTGGAACCAGCGATCGGCGCGGAACAGCGGTTGGGCGAGTGTCGCCTGATAGGAATGCGCGCTACGGTTGGCAATGGCCGAAGGCTGGTCGATCGAGGTGCGTACGTCGGCGACTTCAGCGCCGCCGGACAGATTCGGCAGCAATCCGGCGCGGGCCTGCGGCACCACTTCCTTCTGTGCGCCGTACTGGGCGCGGGCAGCGGCCAGATCGGTGTTGTTGTCGACCGCTTCCTGATAGACGCTGACCAGATCGGTTTTGCTCGACAAGGGCGCTTCTGCTGCCCAGGCCATTGCGTTGGACGCACAAGACACGGCAAGAGCCAGTGAAAGTTTGCGCAGCATGAGGCGATCCCTAGCAAGAAATATTACGAAAATAATGTGAGCGCCAAGGCTACGGCGCGGCCCCGGTAGCGTCAAGGCGCGCAGGGCACAGCGAGTGTAGTTGCGCAATCGTGCGGCAACAATCCTGCAAGTCCCGCCAATTGCGCCATTCATCATGGTGTTTGCTGCGGTGTTGGCGTTCTTTGCCGGTTGTGTCTAGACTGGCCGGGTTCTTGTCGGGGTGCCTTGCTATGAGGCTGAGATCGAATAATTTCGGATCCCGTTGAACCTGATCAGGTTAGCGCCTGCGTAGGGAACAAGATTTCTCGTCACCCGGCGAGTCCTCTTGTGCTTCGTCCGGGAAATTGTTCGACAATCGAACGCTCGACGACGATGCACAGCACCGGTCCTGGTGCGTCCGTGCCTTTCAGGTTCTGCTCCGACAATCCACTGCCTGGATGCTGTCTGGAGAGCCCGTGATGACTACAAAATCTAAAAACGCGATCAACCTGAGTGACTCGGCCAAGGTCGACGAGCAATCGGTCAAGCCGTTCACCCGTTCGCAAAAAATCTACGTTCAGGGCTCCCGTCCGGACATCCGCGTGCCAATGCGCGAAATCACCCTCGATGTGACCCCGACCGACTTCGGTGGCGAAATCAACGCGCCAGTCACCGTCTACGACACCTCCGGCCCGTACACCGATCCGAACGTGGTGATCGATGTGCGTAAAGGTCTCGGCGATGTGCGTTCGGCATGGATCGACGACCGTGGCGACACCGAGCGTCTGCCAGGTCTGAGCTCGAACTTCGGCCAGGAACGCCTCGCCGACCCAGAGCTGACCAAACTGCGCTTCGCTCACGTCAACAACCCGCGCCGCGCCAAGGCCGGGGCCAACGTCAGCCAGATGCACTACGCACGTAAAGGCATCATCACCGCCGAGATGGAATACGTCGCCATCCGCGAAAACATGAAGCTGCAAGAAGCCCGCGCCGCAGGTCTGTTGCAGCAGCAACACGCCGGCCACAGCTTCGGCGCCAGCATCCCGAAAGAAATCACCGCCGAATTCGTGCGCGAAGAAATCGCCCGTGGCCGTGCAATCATTCCGGCCAACATCAACCACGTCGAACTGGAACCGATGATCATCGGCCGTAACTTCCTGGTGAAGATCAACGGCAACATCGGCAACAGCGCACTGGGTTCGTCCATCGAAGAAGAAGTGGCGAAACTGACCTGGGGCATTCGCTGGGGTTCGGATACCGTGATGGACTTGTCCACCGGCAAACACATCCACGAAACCCGCGAGTGGATCATCCGCAACTCGCCAGTGCCGATCGGCACCGTACCGATCTATCAGGCGCTGGAAAAGGTCAACGGCGTGGCTGAAGACCTGACCTGGGAGCTGTTCCGCGACACGCTGATCGAACAGGCGGAGCAGGGCGTCGACTACTTCACCATTCACGCCGGCGTACTGCTGCGCTACGTGCCGCTGACCGCCAAACGCGTGACCGGCATCGTGTCCCGTGGCGGTTCGATCATGGCCAAGTGGTGCCTGGCGCATCACAAAGAAAACTTCCTCTACACCCACTTCGACGAAATCTGCGAAATCATGAAGGCCTACGACGTCAGCTTCTCGCTGGGCGATGGCTTGCGTCCGGGCTCGATTGCCGACGCCAACGATGAAGCGCAATTCGGCGAACTGGAAACCCTCGGCGAGCTGACCAAGATCGCCTGGAAACACGACGTGCAGTGCATGATCGAAGGCCCGGGCCACGTGCCGATGCAGTTGATCAAAGAGAACATGGACAAGCAGCTGGAGTGCTGCGACGAGGCGCCGTTCTACACCCTCGGCCCGCTGACCACGGACATCGCGCCGGGCTACGACCACATCACCTCGGGTATCGGTGCGGCGATGATCGGCTGGTTCGGTTGCGCGATGCTCTGCTACGTGACGCCGAAAGAGCACTTGGGCCTGCCGAACAAGGATGACGTGAAGACCGGGATCATCACCTACAAGATCGCCGCGCACGCCGCCGACCTTGCGAAGGGCCACCCGGGCGCGCAGATTCGCGACAACGCCTTGAGCAAGGCGCGGTTCGAATTCCGTTGGGAAGACCAGTTCAACCTCGGTCTGGACCCGGACACCGCCCGTTCGTATCACGATGAAACACTGCCGAAGGACTCGGCGAAGGTCGCGCACTTCTGTTCGATGTGCGGGCCGAAATTCTGCTCGATGAAGATCACCCAGGAAGTCCGCGAATACGCGGCCAACCAGCGGATCGACGCGGTCGACGTGGATGTCGCCCAAGGCCTGGCGGAACAGGCCGAGCGGTTCAAGAAGGAAGGCAGTCAGCTGTACAAGAAGGTTTGATCTGACCTGAGTCCGGCGGCGCTCGCGCCGCCGTCATCGCGGGCAAGCCCGCTCCCACAGTGTTTTGCGTTGCCCACAAGATTTGTGTTCAGCGAGGATTCTGTGGGAGCGGGCTTGCCCGCGATGGCGATCAAAAAAACAACAAATGTCCCTCTGAGATAACACCCTTGAGCATTCAACCCAGCACTTATTCCCCCGATCTCGCCGTGCCCGCCGACAAGCGTGTATTCGGCGGTCGCGATCTGTTTTCCCTGTGGTTTTCCCTCGGCATCGGCCTGATGGTCTTGCAGACCGGTGCGCTACTAGCGCCAGGTCTGGGCCTGTCCGGTTCGTTACTGGCGATTTTCCTCGGCACGCTGGTCGGCGTTTTGCTGCTGGCCGCCGTCGGCGTGATCGGCAGCGACACCGGCCTGTCGTCGATGGCCGCGCTGAAACTCAGCCTCGGCCGCAAAGGCGCGAGCCTGCCGGCGCTGCTCAATCTGCTGCAACTGATCGGTTGGGGCTCCTTTGAAATCATCGTTATGCGCGACGCCGCCAGCCTGCTGGGCACCCGCGCTTTCGGCGAGCACTCGCTGTGGGCTTACCCGCTGCTGTGGACCTTGTTTTTCGGCACGCTGGCGACCTTGCTTGCAGTCAGCGGGCCGCTGACATTCGTCCGGCAGATCCTGCGCAAGTGGGGGATCTGGCTGCTGCTCGGCGCGTGCATCTGGCTGACCTGGAACCTGTTCGCCAAGGCTGATCTGGCGGCGCTATGGGCGCAGGCGGGTGACGGTTCGCTGCCGTTCGCCGTGGGCTTCGACATTGCTATCGCGATGCCGCTGTCGTGGCTGCCGCTGATCGCCGATTACTCGCGTTTCGGCAAGCGCGCGAAGAACGTTTTCGGTGGCACCGCGATCGGCTTCTTTATCGGCAATTTCTGGCTGATGAGCCTCGGCGTTGCGTACACCTTGGCGTTCGCACCGAGCGGTGAAGTCAACGCGCTGCTGTTGGCCCTGGCGGGTGCCGGGCTGGGCATTCCGTTGCTGCTGATTCTGCTCGATGAGTCGGAAAACGCCTTCGCCGACATTCACTCGGCAGCGGTGTCCAGCGGGATTCTGTTGCGCTTGAAAGTCGAGCATCTGGCCTTGGCCATCGGCGTGATCTGCACGCTGATCGCCTTGCTGGCGCCATTGGCGCAGTACCAGAATTTTCTGCTGCTGATCGGTTCGGTGTTTGCGCCGCTGTTTGGCGTGGTGCTGGTGGATCACTTCATCCTGCGCAAGCGCAGTGCTCAGGTCGCGTCAGCCGCATTGCGCTGGCCGGCGCTGTTGGCGTGGCTGGGTGGCGTGAGCACCTACCACTTGCTGGCGAATCTGTATCCGGATGTCGGCGCAACCCTGCCGGCGCTGGTGCTGGCAGGGCTGTTGCAGTTCGTGCTGGGCCGGGCCTTCAGTTACGGCCGGGAAACAGCTCGGGCTTGAGGATGCCGTTCAGACGCGGATAAGGAATCTTCAGTTCGACGTGGCCCAGCGCGTAAGGCGCGATGGTGGTCACGTCGTACTTGAGGATCACGCCGCCATAGGTCAGCGCCACGTTCTGGGTTTTCACGAACGGCCAGTTCTTGACGAATTCCGCTTCCTGATCGAGCTTGGTGCTGATCAACCAGCTGTTGTGCGCTACTTGCGCAGCCTTCCAGAACGCGTCTTCCTGACCCGGCAGCAGCATGTCCGACAGGTTCAGCACCTTGTGCTGCTGGCGCGAATAGTTGATGAAACCGCGCCCCGGGGTGCCATGTGCGCCGCCGGTGTCGAGGTAGCTCGACAACTCGATGATCACCAAGCCGTCATGCTGCTCACGTACTTTCGCTTGCAGGTAGCTGCTGTTGCGCGGGCCGGCATTGGCCAGGAACTGCTCGCGATAGGCTGCCAGGGTCGGCGCCACCGGCGCGTTTTTCTCGGTGCGGGTCATTTGCAACAGACGTTTTTCGATGATCCCGTCGAGTGCCGGTTCTGCCGGGAAACGCAGAGTGTCGATATTCACCAGTGGGCAGTCAGGGTTGGAGCAGCCGGGTTTCAGCTGTTCCGACGCATCGCGGGTGGTCTCCAGCGGTGTGCGGTAATTGGGCTGGAACAGGCTGGCGCAGGCACCCAGAGTCAGGGCGATGGCGGCCACGGAGGCAATTTTGAAAAGCGACATGGGCGTCCTTTCGAAAGCAGGGGAAGGCAAAAAGATATCCGCTTCGACTCTCGCAGAAGCAGTCAGTTCGCCACTAAGCTAATTAGAGTGGGTTTCGCCTCCACCGTCCATCCCGCTGACGGTAAAGGGGCTGCATCAAACGGTGCGGGCGCGTTAGGATGGCGCGAAGTCGAGGTTGCCGGTGACACGTTGCAGGTAACAAAAAGGCACCTCGTAATGGATTCGCAGTAAAGAGGATGCTTCATGACTGATTTTGCCAACGCCATTCCGACCACCGTCGATGTGGTAAAGCGCGAGCGCTGCTACGAGGGCTTCTACAAGCTCGACCGTTTGCACCTGCGCCATGAGTTGTTTGCCGGCGGCATGAGTCGGGAGATCAATCGCGAAGTGTTCGTGCGTCATGATGCCGTGTGCATGCTGCCCTACGATCCGCAGCGCGACGAAGTGGTGCTGATCGAGCAGTTTCGTGTGGGTGCCATGGGCAAGACTGACAACCCGTGGCTGGTCGAGCTGGTCGCCGGTCTGATCGACAAGGAAGAAGTGCCGGAAGAAGTTGCTCACCGCGAAGCGCAGGAGGAAGCTGGGCTGGACATCAAGGCCCTGTGGCCGATGACCAAATATTTCCCGTCGCCGGGCGGCAGCAACGAGTTCGTGCATTTGTATCTGGGGCGTTGCAGCACCGACGGCGTTGGCGGCCTGCATGGGCTGGAGGAAGAGGCAGAAGATATCCGCGTCACGGTCTGGGCCTTCGAAGATGCCTTGCAGGCCGTACGCGACGGACGCATTGCCAACGCGGCGAGCATCATCGCCTTGCAATGGCTGGCGCTGAACCGCGCCGAAGTGAGGGGGTTATGGTCGTAAACAAGCTGCGCGATCGTTATCGGGTTGACCTCGCAGGGCTGCAAGCCGCCTGCGAGGCCAATTACGCGCGCCTGATGCGACTGGTGCCGGACATGCGCAACGAACCCGAAGCGCGGCGCATCGCCGTGACTCAGGGTGAGCAAATGCTCGGCGTGCTGGCCCTCGAAGTCCTGCAGACCTGTCCGTACACCACCACCTTGCAAGTGCGCCAGGAACACAGCCTTCCGTGGCTGCCGGTGCCGCAACTGGAAGTTCAGGTCTATCACGACGCACGCATGGCTGAAGTGGTCAGCGCCGAACATGCACGACGCTTTCGCGGCATCTATCCTTACCCGAACGCCGCGATGCATCAGCCCGATGAAAAAGCTCAGCTCAATCTGTTCCTGGGGGAATGGCTGAGTCATTGCCTGGCGTTGGGGCACGAGTACGAAGTCGTACGCTAGTTGTGAACTGCGTCCGGTTCGGCGGTTTCCCCTTTCACTCGTCCCCCAGCATAATTGCGCCATTCAACCGAATCCGTGCCTTTGCCCTGGGAGAACGCCTTGCCGAGCGTATCCACGTTGACCACCGCCGACCCGGCGTTGCTGGTGCAGTTGTCCGACAGCCATCTGTTCGCTGAAGCGAACGGCACGCTGCTGGGCATGAACACCCGCGAGAGCCTGCAAAAGGTCATTGAGCTGGTGCTGGGGCAGCAGCCCCAGATCGATTTGATTCTGGCTACTGGCGATATTTCCCAGGACGGCACGCTGGAGTCGTATCAGCAGTTTCGTGAAATGAGCGCGCAGATCGATGCACCCGCGCGCTGGATTCCCGGCAATCACGACGAACCGCAAATCATGGCGGTGGCGGCGGTGCAGAGCGCGTTGCTGGAGTCGGTGGTCGATATCGGCAACTGGCGGGTGACTCTTCTGGATTCGGCGGTGCCGGGTTCAGTGCCGGGTTATCTTCAGGACGATCAACTGCAATTGCTGGCCCGCTCGTTGAGCGAAGCGCCGGAGCGTCATCATCTGGTGTGCTTCCACCATCATCCGGTGTCGATCGATTGCGCGTGGATGGAACCGATCGGCTTGCGCAATCCTGAGGCGTTTTTCGAGGTGCTGGATCGTTTTCCACAGGCGAGGGCGGTGTTGTGGGGGCATGTGCATCAGGAAATTGATCGCGAGCGCAATGGCGTGCGCCTGATGGCCTCGCCGTCGACCTGCATTCAGTTCGAACCGGGCAGTGAAGACTTCAAGGTCGGTGAGCAGGCGCCGGGTTATCGCTGGTTGCGGCTGCTGCCGGATGGTCGCCTCGAAACGGGAGTTGAGCGCGTTACCGATTTCGAATTCACCATCGATTACGGCTCCAACGGCTACTGAATACCGAGTCGCGGCCTTCGCGAGCAGGCTCGCTCCCACATTGGAACGCGAACACCTGTGGGAGCGAGCCTGCTCGCGAAGGCGTCCTTACAAACACCCACGAATTCCCTGACTCCCTGTAAACTCCGCTATCTTTCGCCGACACCCAGGGAGCTCAAATGTCCGGTTCGATCCTCTATATCCACGGCTTCAACAGCGCACCGGCCTCGAAAAAGGCCTGTCAACTGGTCGAGGTGATGAAACGACTGGGTTTGAGCGATCAACTGCGTGTCCCGGCCCTGCATCACCATCCGCGCGAAGCCATCGGTCAGTTGGAGCAAGCGATTGCCGAACTGGGCAGTCCGTTGCTGGTGGGAAGCTCACTCGGCGGCTACTATGCGACTCACCTGGCCGAGCGCCATGGCCTGAAAGCCCTGTTGGTCAACCCAGCCGTCAGTCCGCACCGGATGTTCGACGGTTATCTGGGCACGCAGAAAAACCTGTATACCGATGAAACCTGGGAATTGACCCATGACCATGTGACGGCGCTGGCCGAACTGGAAGTGCCGGCACCCCAGGATGCACAGCGTTATCAGGTCTGGTTGCAGACCGGCGATGAAACACTGGACTATCGCCTCGCCCAGCAGTATTACCGGGCCTGTGCCTTGCGCATTCAGGCCGGCGGCGACCATGGTTACCAGGGATTTACCGGGCAGTTGCCGGCGTTGTTGAGTTTTGCCGGCATTGGCGCCGATTTGTATCAGGCAATCGATTTCAACGCACTGTGAAGTCTTGCCCCTATTTCATGAATGACTGACGACGAGACCCTATGGCCACTCCCAGCGCTAGCTCTTATAACGCCGACGCCATCGAAGTCCTCTCGGGCCTCGACCCGGTGCGCAAACGCCCCGGCATGTACACCGACACCAGTCGGCCGAACCACCTCGCCCAGGAAGTCATCGACAACAGCGTCGACGAAGCCCTGGCCGGCCACGCCAAATCGGTACAGGTCATCCTGCACGCCGACCACTCGCTGGAAGTCAGCGACGACGGCCGTGGCATGCCGGTCGACATCCACCCGGAAGAGGGCGTGTCGGGCGTCGAGCTGATCCTCACCAAGCTGCATGCGGGCGGCAAGTTCTCCAACAAGAATTACCAGTTCTCCGGCGGTCTGCACGGCGTAGGTATTTCGGTGGTCAACGCCTTGTCGACCGAAGTCCGGGTGCGCGTCAAGCGTGACGGCAACGAATACCAGATGACCTTCAACGACGGTTTCAAAGCCTCCGAGCTGGAAATCGTCGGTACGGTCGGCAAGCGCAACACCGGCACCAGCGTGTACTTTGCGCCGGATCCGAAATACTTCGATTCACCAAAATTCTCCATCAGCCGTCTCAAGCACGTACTCAAGGCCAAGGCCGTTCTGTGCCCGGGATTGTTGGTCAGCTTCGAAGACAAAGGCACCGGCGAGAAAGTCGAATGGCATTACGAAGACGGCCTGCGCTCGTATCTGGTCGACGCCGTCAGCGAATTCGAGCGCCTGCCGAATGAACCGTTCTGCGGTGCCTTCGCCGGTAACAAGGAAGCGGTCGACTGGGCGCTGCTGTGGCTGCCGGAAGGTGGCGACGCGGTGCAGGAAAGCTACGTCAACCTGATCCCGACGGCGCAGGGCGGTACCCACGTCAACGGTTTGCGTCAGGGCTTGCTCGACGCGATGCGCGAATTCTGCGAATTCCGCAGCCTGCTGCCGCGCGGCGTGAAGCTGGCGCCGGAAGACGTCTGGGAGCGCATCGCTTTCGTCCTGTCGATGAAAATGCAGGAGCCGCAATTCTCCGGCCAGACCAAAGAGCGTCTGTCGTCCCGGGAAGCGGCGGCGTTCGTTTCCGGTGTCGTGAAAGATGCGTTCAGCCTGTGGCTCAACGCCAACCCGGAAACCGGTCTGGCGCTGGCCGAACTGGCGATCAACAATGCCGGTCGCCGCCTCAAGGCGAGCAAGAAAGTCGAGCGTAAACGCGTCACTCAGGGCCCTGCACTCCCGGGCAAGCTGGCTGACTGCGCCGGGCAGGACCCGATGCGTTCCGAACTGTTCCTGGTCGAAGGTGATTCCGCCGGCGGTTCCGCCAAACAAGCGCGGGACAAGGAATTCCAGGCGATCCTGCCGTTGCGCGGCAAGATCCTCAACACCTGGGAAGTCGACGGCAGCGAAGTGCTCGCCAGTCAGGAAGTGCACAACATCGCCGTGGCCATCGGTGTCGATCCGGGCGCCGCAGACATGAGCCAGTTGCGCTACGGCAAGATCTGCATCCTCGCCGACGCCGACTCCGACGGTCTGCACATCGCGACCTTGCTGTGCGCGTTGTTCGTCCAGCATTTCCGCCCGCTGGTGGATGCCGGTCACGTTTACGTCGCGATGCCGCCTCTGTACCGCATCGACCTCGGCAAAGAAATTTACTACGCCCTCGACGAAGCTGAGCGCGACGGCATTCTTGACCGTCTGGTAGCCGAGAAGAAGCGCGGCAAACCGCAGGTCACCCGATTCAAGGGGCTGGGTGAGATGAACCCGCCGCAGTTGCGCGAAACCACCATGGACCCGAACACTCGGCGTCTGGTGCAATTGACGCTGGGCGAAGACTTTGCCGAAACCTCGGAAATGATGGACATGCTGCTGGCGAAGAAACGCGCCGGTGACCGCAAGACCTGGCTCGAATCCAAAGGCAACCTCGCCGAGGTGCTGGCCTGATGCGATTTGGCTGGGCCCTGGCAGGTGCGTTACTGCTGAGTGCGATGACCGTTTCGGCCGAGCCGTTACAGGAATTGCGCCTGCTCTCCGAGCATCCGGTTGACGGCATGCGCGGTGGCAACCTGTCGGGGCTGGCCTTGTGCGGCAATGAATTGTGGACGGTGTCCGACCGCGATGATGAGCAGATCTACCGGCTTAAAACCGCAGATCAAGTCTGGCTGGCTGAAACCGTGCACATCGATGTGCCAAAGGTGCCTGACAGCGGCTTGCCCTGGGGTTTGAGTTCGCGCACCTGGGCGGCCTCGTTCGTTCGTGGCGGCGATCTTGATTTCGAAGGCATCACCTGCGACAACGCCGGCAATCGCTACATTGTCAGCGAGGCCCACGCAGCGGTACTGCAAGTGCCGCCACAAGGCCCGGCGTCGTGGCTGAAGATTTCGCCGATGCTGGTGAAAGAGGCTCGGGCCAGCGGCATGTTGCTGCACTTCAATGCGCTGTTCGAAGGCCTGGCGATCAACCCGGCGGGCGATCAGTTGTGGCTGGCCGCTGAGCGTGAGCGCCGTGGCCTGCTGAAGATCAAGCGGCAGCAAACGGTCTGGGATTGCGAGGGCGCCTGCGTGCTGCTCAGCGAAGGCGGGGTCGAGATGCAGCCGCCGCAGTTTCCCAAGGCCCGTGCCGTCACCCGCGACTTCGCTGATCTGTCGCTGTTCAACGGCAAGCTGTTTACCCTCGAGCGCAATGCGTTTCAGATTTGTCGTCGCGATGCGGTAACCGCCAAGGTCGAGCTGTGCTGGTCGTATGCCGAAGATGCCTTGCAGCCACAGCGCCAGTACTCACAGGCCTACGGTCTGGCGGAAGCGCTGGTGGTGGATGCCCAAGGCGCGTGGATCGGCATCGACAACAACGACGGTGCCCGCAACGACGGCGAAAAACGCCCGATCGTCTGGCGCTTTGCCGCGCCTGACGGCGGTTGGAGCGCCAAGCCGTGAGCCAGCAACCGCCGGGCAAACGCGCCGGTCGGGTGCTGATGATTCTAGCGTGGTGTGCTGCACTTTTTCTGGCCACACGGTTTTTCGGCCAGTGGGAACAACGCCAGCAGAATCCGAACGTCGTCGTGAGTTCGGAGCAGGGCGAAGGCTTTATTGAAGTGAAGCTGGCGAGCAATGCCCAAGGGCATTTTGTCGCCAGCGGCCAGATCAACGGTGAGCCGGTGGAGTTCATGCTCGACACCGGCGCGACCGATGTGGCGATCCCGGCGGATCTGGCCAAGCGTTTGAAGCTGGAAGAAGGTTTCGGTGTGACCCTGAGCACGGCCAATGGCCTGAGCCAGGGCTATCGGACAAAAATTGCCCGCCTGCAACTGGGCGACATCGTGCTGCGGGATGTTCGCGCACTGGTGGCGCCGGGGCTGCATGGCGATCAGGTGCTGCTCGGTATGAGCGCCCTGAACAAACTTGAATTTACTCAGCGCGGTGGCACCATGCTGCTGCGCCAGACAACGAACCGATGAGGCCTGCATGAGCAACCCCCTTGATCTCAGCCTGGACGGTGTAGAACGCCGATCGTTGGCCGACTTCACCGAAAGTGCCTACCTCAACTACTCCATGTACGTGATCATGGACCGTGCTCTGCCGCATATCGGCGACGGCCTGAAACCGGTACAGCGGCGTATCGTCTACGCCATGAGCGAACTGGGGCTGGACGCCGATTCCAAGCACAAGAAATCGGCGCGTACCGTCGGTGACGTGCTCGGCAAGTTCCACCCGCACGGCGATTCGGCGTGCTACGAAGCGATGGTGCTGATGGCCCAGCCGTTCAGCTATCGCTACACGCTGGTCGATGGCCAGGGTAACTGGGGTGCGCCGGACGATCCGAAGTCCTTCGCCGCCATGCGTTACACCGAAGCGCGCCTGTCGCGTTATTCCGAAGTGCTGCTCAGCGAACTGGGCCAGGGCACTGCCGACTGGGGCCCGAACTTCGACGGCACCCTGCAGGAGCCGCTGGTTCTGCCGGCGCGCCTGCCGAACATCCTGCTCAACGGCACCACCGGCATCGCCGTGGGCATGGCCACCGACGTGCCGCCGCACAACCTGCGCGAAGTCGCCACCGCTTGCGTACGCTTGCTCGATGAGCCGAAAGCCACGGTCGAACAGCTCTGCGAACACATTCAGGGCCCGGATTATCCGACCGAAGCGGAAATCATCACCCCGCGCGCCGACCTGTTGAAAATGTACGAAACCGGCAAGGGCTCGGTGCGTATGCGCGCCGTTTACCACGTCGAGGACGGCGACATCATCGTCACCGCGCTGCCGCATCAGGTCTCCGGTGCCAAGGTGCTGGAGCAGATCGCCGCACTGATGCAGGCCAAACCTTCGAAAGCACCGCAGATCGCCGACCTGCGCGACGAATCCGACCACGAAAACCCGTGCCGCATCGTGATCATTCCGGTCAACAGCCGCGTCGACCACGAAGCGCTGATGCAGCACCTGTTCGCCAGCACCGAGTTGGAGTCTACCTACCGGGTCAACGTCAACATCATCGGTCTGGACGGCAAGCCGCAGCTGAAAAACTTGCGGGCGTTGCTGGTCGAATGGCTGGAATTCCGCGTACTGACCGTGCGGCGCCGTCTGCAGTTCCGCCTCGACAAGGTCGAGCGTCGCCTGCACCTGTTGGACGGTTTGTTGATCGCCTACCTCAACCTGGATGAAGTGATCCATATCATCCGCACCGAGGAGCACCCGAAAGCCAAGCTGATCGAGCGTTTCGCCCTTAGCGAGATCCAGGCCGACTACATCCTCGACACCCGTCTTCGGCAGTTGGCACGACTGGAAGAGATGAAGCTGCGTGACGAGCAGGACGAACTGCTCAAGGAACAAGCCAAGTTGCAAGCGCTGCTGGGCAGCGAAGCCAAGCTGAAGAAGCTGGTGCGTACCGAACTGATCAAAGACGCCGAAACCTATGGCGACGACCGTCGCTCGCCAATCGTCGAGCGCGCCGAAGCCAAGGCGCTGACCGAACACGATCTGCTGCCGAACGAAAAAGTCACCGTCGTATTGTCCGAGAAAGGCTGGATTCGCTCAGCCAAGGGCCACGATATTGACGCCACTGGCCTGTCGTACAAGGCCGGCGACGGCTTCAAGACCTCGGCGGCGGGGCGCTCCAACCAGTTTGCCGTGTTCATCGACTCCACCGGTCGCAGCTATTCGGTCGCCGCGCACACCTTGCCGTCGGCGCGGGGCCAGGGCGAGCCGCTGACCGGCCGTCTGACGCCGCCACCGGGTGCGACCTTCGAATGCGTGCTGATGCCGGAGGATGATGCGCTGTACGTGATCGCCTCCGACGCCGGTTACGGTTTCGTGGTCAAAGGCGAAGATCTGCAAGCCAAGAACAAGGCCGGTAAAGCCCTGTTGAGTCTGCCGAACAATGCCAAAGTGATCGCACCGCGTCCGGTGGCTGATCGTGAGCACAACTGGCTGGCCTCGGTCACGACCGAAGGTCGCCTGCTGATCTTCAAAATCAGCGATCTGCCACAATTAGGGAAGGGCAAGGGCAACAAGATCATCGGTATTTCCGGTGAGCGTGTGGCCAGTCGCGAAGAATATGTCACGGACATCGCCGTACTTCCGGAAGGCGCAACACTGGTGCTGCAGGCCGGAAAACGGACCCTTTCGCTGAAGGCCGACGACCTCGAACACTATAAAGGTGAGCGTGGACGTCGCGGGAATAAACTCCCTCGTGGCTTCCAGCGGGTCGATGCGCTGCTCGTCGAAAACCTCAATTAGGCGTCCTAGAGCGCCGTATCTACGATTTAACGCGTAGATCGGCGCTTTGGCGCTGGAGTCGGAACGCATATTCACGGATGATATGGCTTTTCCAAGCGCCGGCGTGGCCGAGCGTTCTTCATATTTATTGAGTATTTTCACTGTGGTCAGCCTTGTGGCGGCCACCTGGACGGGATGATGACTGCTCTGCGCCCCCTTATTTTCCTGCTCGCCGGCGTTTTGGGCCTGGCGGGTTGCAGCGTTCACCAGCCGGTGTCGCTGTATCAACTGGACAGCGGAAGTCCGGTTCAGCCTGCGCAAAGCGCAGGCATGGCTGTTTTGTTGGGCCCGGTGGTCGTAGCCGATTACCTGCAACGTGAGACATTGCTGCAACGTCAGCCGGACGGCAGTCTGCAAGCGGCGACCGATGGTCGTTGGGCGGGCAGCCTTTCGTCGGATATCGATCAGTTGTTGATGCGTCAGGTGGCCGGTCATCTGGATAGCCAGCGTGTGGTACTGGCGCCAGCCACAACCGGGTTTACTCCGGATGTGCAGGTCTTGCTGACCATCACACGTCTGGACTCCGGTCAGAAACAACCGGCGATTCTCGATGCGCAATGGCGCCTGATCGACCGTCGCGGCAAGGTGCGCGATAACCGCATCGTCCATCTGCAGGAACTGCACGCCGGAAGCACGGCTTCGCAGGTTCAGGCGCAAGGGATCCTGTTGCAGCGTCTGGCTGAGCAACTGTCAGTGGCGCTCAAGCCACTGGCCAATCAGCCACCTGTGGCCGAGGCTCCGCGTAAAGCGGCACCGAAACCGGCAGCGCCGGCGGCAGAAGCCGAGAAGCAGCCGAAGATTCCGATGGCATCACCGATTCGTACGGATATGGAAGTGTTCCGCTTCTGACGCTGGATCGAGTCAGAACAGAGCCCGCCTTGTGCGGGCTTTGTTGTGTCTGGTGGCTTGAGATCTTTGTGTTCAGTGCTGGCCTCATCGCGGGCAAGCCCGCTCCCACGGGTTATCGGGCGTTGCACGGGTCTTGTGAACACCGCTACTCCTGTGGGAGCGGGCTTGCCCGCGATGAGGCCAGTGAAGGCAACAAAAAAGCCCGCAGACAATCACTCGTCTGCGGGCTTCGATGTTTCAGGCTTGAGGCTTAAGCCCGGCGCTCATGCATCCGCGCCAGTTGCCGCTCAAGCATCGACGGATAAGGCTCCATCAACCGCTCTACGCAGCAAGCGCCCTCAGGGCTGGCAATCGGGCGGATCCGTGCACGCTGGCGAATCAGTGTGTCATCACTGATCTTGCGCTCGACCAGCAGCAGATTGCGGCTGTGTTGCGACAGGGCCAGTGCATCCTGGGCCGAATCGGTGAGCAGCAGATCAATCTGACTAAGACCGAACAACTCATCACCCAGGGTCAGGCCCAGCTGCAATTGCAGGGTGATACCGCTGTCCGCCACTTCAATCTGTAACTGATGACCCAGCGCCCGCAACAACTCGCCGCAGCAGATGGCGTTGGTCAGGTAATCGTCACCGCAGTCTTCGGTGTGGAACAGCATCAGCGTGCTGCCGTCGTTCAGGGTTTCGATTTCACCCTGATACAGCGAAGCGGCTTGATCGAGGCAGTCGCGATAGCGTTCCTGCAATTCGTCCAGTCGCGCTTTAGGCAAACGCCGCAGCTGCTCTTGCGAACCCAGTTGCACCGCCAGCACGGCCGTGTGTTGCGGCACGCTTGGCGTCGCTTTGCGAATCACCGGGTGCGC
Organism: Pseudomonas sp. FW305-7; assembly: GCF_058786735.1. NCBI lineage: Bacteria > Pseudomonadati > Pseudomonadota > Gammaproteobacteria > Pseudomonadales > Pseudomonadaceae > Pseudomonas > Pseudomonas sp. FW305-7. The sequence continues at coordinate 100,464 of NZ_JBYSZA010000007.1, read as the reverse complement.
GGTTTGAGCAAGCGATTCGTCACGCAGATCGGCGAACGCGTCATCGTCCTCATCGTCTTCGACGGTGCTGACCACATGGCGAGGCGCGGGTTTTTGCGCAGCCAGCGGGCGAGTCTCGTCGAAGCTCGGATCACGCAGGTTGCGCACTTCGAACTCAGGCTCGTCGTCCTCGTCTACGAACTCGGGTTCCGGTTCAGGCGCAGGCTCCGGTGCGTAGTTGGCGTGCAACTGACGAGCCAGATCGCCGATTTCATCCTGACGGTCGATGCCCGGCGTGTGCTCGTCGATTCGGCGCAGCCAGACGCGCAACTGCAGCAACGGCGTCGACAGGTAACGGCCCATACGCAGGCTCAAGGCTAACGACAGCGCCAACAGAATCGCACTCAAAATGCCCATGCTTTGCAGGCTGATGGTCATCGGCTGCTGGAACTGATCCATGTCGAGGCTGATGCGCAGTTGCCCGGCGGTCACGTCCTGGAAAGTGATCTTGCTCTCGTACATGCCTTCGGCTTCGCCCAAAAGGCTGTGCTTGGGGCGCTGACCGGATTCGGCGAGGATGCGGTTGTCCACGCTATAGATCGCCGCGTGGGCCACCAGTTTGTTCTTGGTCAGGTTATTGAGCAGCACGTTGAGGCTGAGGATGTCGTTGGACACCAACAGCTCCGTGGCGGAAGTGGCGGTCTGCGTGGTCAGGCTTTCGCCCAGCGCATCGGCCTGCTCGTGCATGGCCTGCTTGAATTGCAAACCCATCACGCCGGCATAGATCACCAGGGCCAGAGCGACCAGGATCACGTTATGGCTGGCAATGCGCAATGCAATCGGTACACGGCGATGGCGCAGTGCACGGAAGATCAGCAGGAAGAAGTTATCGGTTTTAACTGGCGTGGGCCGGTTCACTGAGCTCGGCTCTTTTGTCCGTGAAGTTGACGCGCAGTATAGCGACAGGCCCTAGACCGGCAAAGCGCTCGCGGTGCCCGATGGTCACTGAAAGTGGGTAGAATGCGGTTTTTTTCCAGTTGCGGGGGTGCGCGTTGCGCGAAATCGTCCTGATTAACATCACGGGAGTCGACCGTCCGGGTCTGACGGCGGCCATTACCGGTGTTCTGGCACAGGGTGGCGTGAACATTCTCGACATCGGTCAGGCGGTGATCCACGACATGCTGTCGTTCGGCATCCTGGTGGAAATTCCCGATTCCGAGCAGGGTAAATCCGTGCTCAAGGACATCCTGTTCAAGGGCTACGAGCTCGATCAGCAGGTGCGTTTCACCCCGGTGTCCGAAGAGGATTACCAGCAATGGGTGGGCAATCAGGGCAAAAAGCGCCACATCGTTACCCTGCTGACCCGTAAAGTGACCGCCGGCCAACTGCAGGCTGTCAGCTCGATCACCGCCAAATATGGCTTGAACATCGATCACATCGACCGTCTGTCGGGTCGCATGCCATTGGACACCCCGGCCGACAAGGGCAAGGGCTGCATCGAGTTCTCCGTGCGTGGTGAAGCGGCCGATCCGCAGGCGCTGCGCGCTGAATTCCTCAGCGTCGCTCAAGAGCTGAACGTCGATATCGCCTTCCAGGAAGATTCGCTGTTCCGTCGCAACCGTCGTCTGGCGGTGTTCGACATGGACTCGACGCTGATCGAAGCGGAAGTCATCGATGAACTGGCCAAGGCCGCCGGCGTCGGCGAGCAGGTTTCGGCGATCACCGAGCGGGCGATGGCCGGCGAGCTGGATTTCCGTGCCAGTTTCAAGGAGCGTCTGGCATTGCTCAAAGGCCTCGACGTCAGCGTGCTGGACTCGATCGGCGCGTCGCTGCGGCTGACCGAAGGTGCAGAAACCCTGTTCGCCGAACTCAAGCGTCTGGGCTACAAGACTGCAATCCTGTCCGGCGGCTTCACCTATTTCGCCAAACAGTTGCAAGCCAAACTCGGCATCGACTATGTGTTCGCCAACGAACTGGAAGTGGTCGACGGCAAGTGTACTGGCGTGGCGATCGAGCCGATTGTCGACGCGCAGCGCAAGGCTGACCTGCTGAAGGAGCTGGCGCACAAGGAAGGTTTGCGTCTGGAGCAGACCATCGCGGTCGGCGACGGCGCGAATGACCTGCCGATGCTGGCGATTGCCGGATTGGGTGTGGCGTTCCGTGCCAAGCCGCTGGTCAAGCAGTCGGCGAAGCAGGCGATCTCGACGTTGGGTCTTGATGGCGTGTTGTATCTGCTGGGTTTCCGCGATCGCGACGGGCAGCTCTAAGATCTCTGCTGTCTGAGCGGGCCTCATCGCGGGCAAGCCACGCTCCCACAGGTGTTGGGTTACTCACAAAATTGTGATCACCTCAAAACCTGTGGGAGCGTGGCTTGCCCGCGATTGCCGCGCCGCCAATCCCAAGCTGTGCGTTTACAGTGATTTCCACAACGAATCAAAATCCTCCTCGCTCCCGCCATTCTGCGCGGCCTCCAGCGAGCGATAAGCAAACTGATTGAAACTGTGCGTACTCGCCACCCGTCGATCCAGCCCGGCGCGGTGCTCCTCGCCGTGGGTGTTGATCAGCACTTTATTGCCTTCCTGAAACGGCAGTCGTGGTGCCAGCAAGGTTGCCGGTAAATCGATTGCGCTGATTTCCGGCAGCAGTAATCCGCGTAAATAGTGACTGTGGTCGTCTCGCGAACGCACCAGTTGCAAGCCGCATGGCTGTGCATGGGGCGCCACCAGTTCGATGCCCATCTGCGTTCCGCCACCGCGCACTTGCCGGATCCAGCGAATCACCGCGATGCTCCAGCCCAGATTCGCGCTGTCCTGAATCCCGAGCATTTCACCTGCCTGCAATTCGGCGGGCACCTCTTTCGGCCAGCCAAGGCAATAACCCCCGGGGCTGTGATTGATCACTGGCAACGCATAGGTCGGATAGTGCGGCGTGTTGTCGGTGCTGTTTTCGTCCTCGACCAGATGGTCGTACTGAATTTCCTCATAAGGCAGGAACTCATCAGCCTGGCTTTGCGGAGCGGCATCGAAGGCCTGACTCCAGCTGTCTTTTTCTCCCTTGGCCACCACGCTGCTGAAGTTCGCCGCACGGGCCCCGGGATGCTTGAGCAATTCGCTGAACGTGCGTTCGCCGCCGAGGTAGAAGTGCAGGGCGCTCATGCCCACGCACACGGTCAAAGTGCCCTGACCCATGGTGCGTTGAAAGCTGCGCTCGGCGGTCTGGCCCCAGGTTGCGTGCAAGTGTTGCAGGGTATCGAAGCTGAGGCCTGTCGAGATCGGTAGTGGCGTCGAGGTGTCCTGACGCAGCAGATGCGCTTCGATGGCATTCACCAACGGCTGCGGATCGAAACCGAGTAGCCCGGGCTTTTGCTCACTACGAAACATCGAGCGGTAGCGCGGGCCGACGTCAATGTCGGCACTAATCGCAAACAAGCCATCGTCCGGACTGCCGGGGCGCAGCTTGAGCAAGGCGCTCCACGGCTCCAACACTTCCGCGAGCCGGGCGATCTGGTTTTGGCGCAGTTGGTTGCAACGGGCGCTGCCCAATAACAGGGTGGCGATGTAAGTCTGTTCGAGGCTCAGCTCCGTGGTCAGGCTGGCGAGGTCGTCATGCACGCGGCGCTGATGCAACTGCAATTCACAGGCGAGGCGATACAGCTGATGCAGCTCGAACCACAGGTGTTCCGGCGGCGAACTGTACAACTGCGTGGCGCGCACCAGTTGACCCTTGAGTGCATGCGCCGCCCGTTGCAGGGCCAGGCTGATCAGCGCCGCGCGATCCTTGCTGTACTTGGGCGCGATGCGCAAAAGGATCTGTTTGTAGCCGATGGACAGCTGACTTTGCAGCGTCTGACACAGGTTGCTGATCTTGCGCGAGCGCTCATCAAGCATGATTGCCTGATGCAGGAAGTGCCGCTCCAGGTGCTGGCAGACGAAATACACCTCGGGGCGCAACAGCTCCAGCAGTTGCAGGCGATTGTCGCTGGGGGTCAGCAATTGATTGAGCTCGCCCAGTCCTTGATACAACTGGCGGGCGGTTTCGCCGATATTGGCCTTGGGCAGGCCGGCGATCCAGCGCTTGAGGTCGCGCGGTGTGGCGTCGCAAAACGACAGGCGCGATTGCGTCGGAGTGGGGGCGCTTAGCAGCGGAGGGGAGATGGTCTGGCTCATGCCAAAAACCATAGCAGCAAATGCTGCAACCTGTGGGAGCCGAAGCGGCTCCCACAGCAAGGCATCAGGCTTTTGGCAGTGCCAAGCCTTGGCCCATTTGTACTGGCGAACCGGCCGCCAGCTCTTCGGCCCACTTCACTTGATCCGGGCCGAACAGCACGATCGCGGTCGAGCCCAGCTTGAAGCGGCCCAACTCAGCACCTTTTTCCAGATGGATCGGCGCACGGGCGGCTTCGTCGTAGCGGAAGGTTTTCAGTTCACGCTTGGGCGGCGTGACCAGACCGGCCCACACGGTTTCGATCGAAGCAACGATCATCGCGCCCACCAGCACAACAGCCATCGGCCCGCGCTCGGTGTCGAAGATGCACGCTACGCGCTCATTGCGGGCGAACAGTTCCGGCACGTTTTCGGCGGTGGTCTGGTTGACCGAGAAGATCCGGCCCGGGATGTAGACCATTTCGCGCAGGGTGCCGGCCAGCGGCATGTGCACGCGGTGGTAGTCCTTCGGCGACAGGTAAATAGTCGCGAAGTCGCCACCCATGAACGGCGCCGCATTGGCCGCGTCACCGCCGAGCAGTTCCAGCACGCTGAAGCTGTGGCCCTTGGCCTGGAACACACGACCGTGTTCGATCGGGCCGAGTTGGCTGACCGCACCGTCGGCCGGGCTGAGGATCGCGCCCGGCGTCTGGTCCAGTGGGCGCGCGCCGTCTTTCAGGGCACGGGTGAAGAAGGCGTTGAAGTGCTCGTAAGCGGTCAGGTCTTCAACCAGCGCTTGCGACATGTCCACCTGATAACGCTTGGCGAACCATTGGGTGAAGGCATTCTTGAACCAGCGCACGCGGCACTCGGCGACGCAGCCGGCCAGGCGCGACAGCAGGTGATGAGGCAGCAGGTACTGACTGAGGATAAACAGACGCTCTTTCATTAGTTGTCCTTAAAAACCTTAAATCTCGACAGGCGTGTCAGGGTGGTTGCCCCATTCGCCCCAGGAACCGGCGTAGCCCTTGATCCGCGGATAACCGAGGGACTTGGCCACCAGATAAGTGAAGCCCGACCGGTGATGGGTCTGGCAGTGGGTAATGATTTCTTTGTCCTTGGTGATCCCGAGGTCTTCGAGGATCTGCGGCATGTCCGTGCGAATGCGCAGGTGACGTGCCTTGTCCATGCCCGCCGTCCACTCGAAGTTGACCGCGCCGGGAATGTGCCCGGCCTTGGCTGCGAGCACTTTCTCACCGGAGTATTCCAGCGGCCCGCGTGCATCCCAGATCGCCAGATCGGCGGCGCCGAGACGGCTTTGCAGGTATTCGCGGGTGGCGGTCGGCTCTTCGTGCAGCGTCAACGGCACCGGGCCGCCGACAGTCGACGGGACCTGGATCGACATCGGCGAACCTTCCGCCAGCCACGCCGGCAGACCGCCATCGACATAGTGGTACTTGTCGTGACCGATCACGTCGAGCAGCCAGATGAAGCGCCCGGCCCAGCCGCCGCCTTCGTCGTCATAGACCACGTAGACCGCGTCTTTGCGATGGCCCAGTTCACCGAACAACGCTTCCAGATCGGCTTTCGCCGGCAGCAGCCCCGGCGCCGGCGGCTGGCCGAGCTGGGTGCGTTTCGGGTCGACAAACCGTGCACCGGGCAGGTGACCTTCGGCATAGCGGGCGGGGCTGGTCAAGTCCACCAGAATCAGTTCGCTGGACTCGAGCCGAGGGAGCAGGTCGCTCGGTTCGATAACGAGCGGCAAGCCAGAGAAGTCAGACATGTGAGGTCTCCAGGGCACAAAGGGGAGGATTGTAGCGCAGCCTCATCGGCCACGGCTGCTAAAGCTGTGCAGGGCCTTTTCGATGCACTGCGCGGTTTTGCCGAAGGCTTGCACGCTGATGTCGGCGAATGGCCCGCCGCCCTGATCGGCAACGACGATCATGATCACCCGGCCATTATTGAGCAATGAGCGCAGGAACAGGTGCTCGCCACGGAACAGCGTGCGCAGGCCTGCCGGCAATAACGCGGAGAATTGTGCGTTGTTCTCGGGATTGATCCGCACCTGCGCCTGTTGGGTCAGCAGTCGTTGCAGGACTTTGCTTTGGCTGACGACAAAATTCAGCGCCCCGGCTGCCTTCGGCAGACCGAACGTCTGATGCACACGCAGATTCGATTGCGTGCGATCGGCCATCAGGATCATCACCCGGCGCATGCCGCTGGCAACCAAGGCATCGCGGGCGGCGACGGTCAGGCTCATGGCATTGGTAAAGCGGCTCGGCTCGGCGAGCAGTTCGGCGCACTGTTTACGCCACTGGGTCAGATCTTCGGCATTCGGCGCTGGCGCGGGCAACATGCCGGCAGGCAGACGATGGGTGCCCCACGGCCACAACAGCGAAACCGCCGGGTGCCACAAATCGGGCATTGCATGCTGACGCGCACTGTTGGCGGCTTGCTGGTGCAGCTGTTGCTGCACCTCGTCCATCGAAATCTGCAGGTAAAGGCTGGTCAGGTATTGCCAACGCTCGCTGTGCGGACTGTCCCAGGCCTGCTGTGCCGACAGCGCCAGACCATTGGCCAACAGAACGGTGTTGGCCGGCTGATTGAGCCAGCGACGCAAGGTCGGGTCATCGTCGAGGCGATTTTGCTGGCGCAGCGGATGTTCGCTGTCGCGGGCGATGCGCAACACTTTGACCAGTTCGCGCTGTTCGCTGAGCAGCAATTTGTAGCCCTGCTGCACCCAGATCGGCAGATGCCAGACTTGCACCAGCGCTTCAGCGATTTTCAGCAGACGCACACCGAACAATTGCTTCTCGACAGTCCGCGCCGATTCGCCCTTGTGGATAACTCGCAGCTCCCACTCTTCAAGTAGCTGTGGATAGGTCAGCGCCAATGGCCATAGTGGCGAGAGAAACAGCAGACTGCCCCAATGAATGTCCTGCCACAGCCGCGCCAGGCGACTGGCGAAAAAACCGTTGGCTTGCTGCGAAGCGTGCTGGCTGATCATTTGCAGTTGGCGCAGGGCCTTGGGGATCTGCATCTGCGGTTCGGCCGGCAGGCGCGCGAGCAACTCTTCAGTGCGGGCGAGGCCGAGACGATTGATCGCAACTTCAAGATTTTCCGCCGGCGTGCCCATGTTGCCGTGGGTGTGACGATTCGCCTCACGGATGATGCTCAAGGCCAGCGCCGGGCTGTCCTGCATCAGGTCGGCGATGTCGCGTATCGAGCTGCGATTATCACGGATCGCCCGGCAGACTTTGTCGTGAGCCTCTTGCGGCACGGGCAGGCGGACGCTGTCGAGCAGCTTGACCCAGCCGTCGACGGTGGTCGGTTTTGCGTGTGGGACGTTCGTTTCATTAGCCATGTCTGGACGAGATCTTCACTGACTGTAGACGCGCCCGGCATGGGCTAAATTGGCTTTTCGCCTGAACTGGCTATAGTCTGGCGCAGTTTTGCCGATAAGTAGAAGAAGAGATTTTTTAACTTCCGAATATGACCTTGAACCCGACTTAAATAAGTACTTTCTACCTATGGCTAAAATTATCGGCATCATCGTCGTATTCGCGAGCGTGCTCGGCGGATACGTGCTCTCCCACGGCAAGATTGCCGCCCTGATCCAGCCTTTCGAGGTGATGATCATCGGTGGTGCGGCACTGGGTGCATTCCTCCAGGCCAACCCCGGTTACATGACGATGCACGTGCTCAAGAAATCCCTGAGCATGTTCAGTTCGCGCTTCAGCCACACTTTCTATCTGGAAGTGCTCGGCCTGATCTACGAGATCCTCAACAAGAGCCGCCGCGAAGGCATGATGGCCATCGAAGGCGACATCGAAGATGCCGCTGCGAGCCCGATCTTCGCCAAGTACCCGGCGGTACTGAAAGACGAACGCATGACCGCGTTCATCTGCGATTACCTGCGCATCATGTCCTCCGGCAACATGGCTCCGCACGAGCTGGAAGGCCTGTTCGACATGGAGCTGTATAGCCTGAAGGAAGACCTCGAGCACCCATCCCACGCGGTGAACGGCATTGCCGACGCCATGCCGGGTTTCGGTATCGTCGCGGCGGTACTGGGTATCGTGGTGACCATGGCCTCGCTGGGTGAAGGCGATCAGAAGTCCATTGGTCTGCACGTGGGTGCGGCACTCGTGGGTACCTTCTTCGGTATTCTCGCGGCCTACGGTTTCTTCGGTCCGTTGGCGCACTCGTTGGCTCACGATGCCAAGGAAGAACTGAACGTCTACGAGGCCATCAAGGCTTCGCTGGTGGCTTCGGCTTCCGGCATGCCGCCGTCGCTGGCGGTGGAGTTCGGTCGCAAGGTTCTGTACCCGGCGCACCGTCCAAGCTTCGCCGAGCTGGAACAAGCGGTTCGCGGTCGCTAAGTCATGGAAAATAATCAGCCGATTATCATCAAGCGCGTCAAGCGCATAGCCGGCGGGCATCACGGCGGGGCGTGGAAAATCGCCTTCGCCGACTTCGCCACGGCGATGATGGCGTTCTTCCTGGTGTTGTGGCTGCTGTCCACCGCTACGCCTGAGCAGAAGATCGCCATCGCCGGCTATTTCAAAGACCCGGTCGGCTTCTCCGAAAGCGGCACGCCGTACATCATCGATCTGGGCGGTACGCCGACGCTGGCGCCGGAAAACACCCTCAACCCCGAGGTTAAATCCCAGCCGCAACCGGACAAGGTCACGGTCGACACCGAACAGGTTGAAGGCATGGCCGAGCAGGTTGAGAAAGAACGTCTGGAACTGCTCCTGCAAGAACTGCAGAACAAGGTCGACGAGAATCCGCAGCTGCAGAAATTCAAGGACCAGATCCTTTTCGAGATCACGCCGAACGGCTTGCGCATCCAGATCATGGACGCCGAGAACCGGCCGATGTTCGACTCGGGTTCGGCACGCCTGAAACCGTACTTCGAAGACATCCTGCTGGCCATGGCCGACACCATCAAAGCGGTGCCGAACAAGATCAGCATCAGCGGCCACACCGACGCCAAGCCGTACACCGGCACCGGCGATTTCGGTAACTGGGAACTGTCGGCCAACCGCGCCAACGCCGCCCGCCGTGCTTTGGTTGCGGGCAGCTATCCGGATGCGCAAGTGGCGCGGGTGGTCGGTTACGCCTCGTCGGCATTGTTCGACAAGGAAAACCCGTTCAACCCGGTCAACCGACGCATCGACATTGTGGTGCTGACCAAAAAGGCCCAAGCCGCGATCGAAGGTTCGCAAGGTGCCGATCCGGCGAAACCGGCCGATGAGAGTCAGAACGGCGCCGCTCCGGCAACGCCGGTCGACCCGAACGCGCTACCGGCGGATCAGCAACCGGTACCGGCACACGAGTTGCGCGAACGGCTCAACCTGTTCGACGACGCCGCGCCGAAACCGGCCGAACCGGGCAGTGCGGCCCCCGCGCCGAAGCAGTAATCCATAAAAAGCCACGGTGACCGTGGCTTTTTTGTGCCTGCCTGCGTCGCATTGACCAGTCGCAGTTTTCGCAATCACGGAAGATCAGTTATGGAAAGACTCAAAGCCTATTTTCAGCGGCACGGCAACGCTCCCTTCAAATTCGGCGAGGGTCGGGTCAGTGGCTACATCTCGGCCACGCTCGGGCTGCTGAGCCTGCTGGCGGTATTCTGCTTCCTGTTTCCCGAATGGCTGACCACGGCCGAACTGCGCAAGGTCTACGACGAGCAATTCGCCCGTACCACGCTGTTGCTCGGGCTGGTGCTGTCGTTCAGCCTCGGCACCCTGAACATCCTGCTCAACAAGCGTAAACGCCTGGGCATCACCGGACTGGTCGCGTCAGGCCTGGCGGTGTTTCTCGGCGGCACCAATGTGCAGGTCAGCGAGATCGGGCAGACCCCTTACTCGCTCGGTCTGGACTGGTTTGTGCTGGCGCTGCTGATCTCGGCGCTCGTGTTTATTCCGCTGGAAAAGCTTTACTCCAAAGACCCCGAGCAGAACATCCTGCGCCCGCACTGGCGTACCGACCTGACCTACTTTTTCGTCAGCCACATGCTGGTGCAGTTCATCCTGATCTTCATCACTGCCTCGTCGAGCTACATCGCCGGTTGGGCGGTGTCGCCGGGCTTGCAGGCCAGCGTGCAAAGTTTGCCGCTGGTGGTGCAGTTCCTGCTCGCGATACTGGTGGCGGATCTGGGTCAGTACTGGCTGCATCGGCTCTACCACGTCGTGCCATTTCTGTGGCGCCTCCACGCCGTGCATCACTCCAGCACGCACATGGACTGGCTTGCTGGCTCGCGTGTGCACTTCATCGAAATCCTTCTGACCCGCACCGGCGTGCTGGTGCCGCTGATGCTGCTGGGCTTCGCGCCGCAGGCGTTGAATGCCTACGTGATTCTGGTCGGCGTCCAAGCCGTACTGGCTCACGCCAACGTGCGGATCAACGGCGGCTGGCTGAATTACCTGATCGTCCTGCCGCGTTACCACCATTGGCACCACGCCCGGCACAAGGACTACATCTACAAGAACTACGCAATCCACACACCGCTGGTGGACATGCTCTTCGGCACCTTCAAGCTGCCGCCGAAGGAATGGCCAGTACGTTATGGCGTGTTTGGCAAAGAATTGCCGGGCGGGATTGTGCGTCAGCATCTGTATGCGTTTCGGAAGCCTGAGCCGAAGTAGGGCGGGGTGGATGTGAAAAAGCCGCGATGATCGCGGCTTTTTCTTTTGGCTTTCGAATGGTTGCTTTTCGCGCGGGACCGATCTTTTCGGCTGGCCTCAAGGCAGTTGGAAAGCACGGGTAGAGTGCTGATTATCATGTGTTGCTAAATGGATTTGAAGAAAGGGAGTGTCAGGCGTGAGTGTGTTAATTCCGGCGAATGTTATCCAAGAGATATATGTTCATCCACACGAGACGTATATCAAGCCGTTCGGTAAGGCCTGGAGGTTCATGGAAGCGAGTACAAAGTGGATGTACGCCGTAATTTTGTGCGGTGTCGTGTTTGCGAATTTGTTTGGAAGGCCTTCTTTTTCCGATCCTGTCGCTTACTTGGTACTCGGAGTCGTGGCGATTGTCGTATTCGTGATTGTGCTCATCAAACTGGTAGAAAGGTCGGAGAGTAAGGCTCAGGCCGATAATGAAAGTCCTGTCGAGTCCGGTTTCCATGTGGGCTTTGAGTCGTCGGGCGTCACCATCGAAAGGCAGATGAGTTCAGAGCATTTTTCTGGCGTAATCCCCCAATCGGATATCAAGCAAATTTCCGGCTATGTTCAGGGCGGTTGGCTCGGTGCGCGGGATTGCGGTGTTGTCATTGAGAGAAATGACGGTGCGCAGTTTCGCTTTGTTTTGTCTTTGAAGAAGTCTCGGTTGGATGATTTTCTCAGAGACTTTGAATTATCGCTGAAGCAGTTGGATTACCCTGTGGGACCGCTGAGAAAGTTTCAGGTTTGACCAGAGGGTGTCTCACTGTTTGGTAAGAGATTCTTGGCCGGATAAACCATCGTCAGAACTTGAACATAAAAAAACCGCGAATCTCGCGGTTTTTTTACGCTTGAAGCTTGCTGGTCAGTAACCGTTTTCCGGCAGACTGGCGATGATCGAGCGATAGCTGTTCATCCGTTGCTGCTGCACGCGGCCATCTTCCAGAGCCTTGAGCAACGCACAACCCGGTTCACGATCATGCTTGCAGTCGCGGAAGCGGCAGGTGCCGAGCAGGTCGTTGAACTCGATGAAGCCGGCTTCGACGTCGGCGCGGCTGACGTGGCCGAGGCCGAATTCCCGGATACCCGGGGAGTCGATCAACTCACCGCCGCCCGGGAAGTGGAACAGCCGTGCGGTCGTCGTCGTGTGCGTGCCTTGCCCCGACAGTTCGGACAACGGCCCGACGCGGGTTTCCACCTCAGGCAACAAGCTGTTGACCAGCGACGACTTGCCGACACCGGACTGACCGACGAACACGCTGATGCGCCCGTCGAGCTGCTGTTGCAGTTGTTCCATACCGTTGCCGTGGTGCGCCGAGACTTCCAGCACCGGATAACCCAGCGTGCGGTAAACGGCCAGCAGGGCGTTGAGCGCCGGGGCGTTCTGCTCGTCGATCAGGTCGAATTTGTTCAGCAGCAGCAACGGGCGGATGCCGGCGTGTTCGGCGGCTACGAGGTAGCGGTCGATCAGGTTGGCATGCGGCTCGGGCAGTGGGGCGAAAACGATGACGATCATGTCGACGTTGGCCGCGACCGGCTTGAGCTGGCCTCGGCTGTCCGGGCGGCACAGCTCGGTGCTGCGCGGCAATTGCGCGACGATCACCCCGATGCCCTGGTTGCCGGCACGCCAGACCACCTGGTCACCGGTTACCAGTGCGGGCAGGTTGGCACGCAAGTGGCAACGGAACACTTGGCCGGCGAGTTCGCCGTCCTTGGCCTCGACCTCGACCTGCACACCGAAGTGAGCGATGACCAGACCGTGTTGCTCAGGGCCGAGGTCGCCGCCCTCCAGGGCTTCGACAGCCGAGGACTCGCGTTTGGCGGCGCGGGCAGCGCGCTCGCCCTGAATCTTTTCGATGCGCCAGTTTTGACGACGATTGAGTTGGCGTTTGGCCATGGGTGTTCCGTCTGAAGAATGCAGCGATTAGGTAAAACGGCCGCGAGTTTAGCACGCCCGGGCACCGGCCTAGGCTAAACTGCGCAGCATTGCCTAGGAGCCGAAATATGCAAAACCCGCAGAATCTGATCTGGATCGACCTGGAAATGACCGGTCTGGATCCGGATAACGACGTCATCATCGAAATGGCCACTATCGTCACCGACAGTGACCTCAATACCCTGGCCGAAGGCCCGGTGATCGCCATCCACCACAGCGATGACGTTCTCGCGCGCATGGACGAGTGGAATACCCGCACCCACGGCAACTCTGGCCTTACTCAGCGCGTGCGTGACAGCCGCATCAGCATGGCCGAAGCCGAAGCGCAAACCATCGCCTTCCTGGAGAAGTGGGTGCCGAAGGGCAAGTCGCCGATCTGCGGCAACAGCATCTGCCAGGACCGCCGCTTCCTTTATACCCACATGAAAGCGCTGGAAAGCTACTTCCACTACCGCAACCTCGACGTCTCCACGCTCAAGGAACTGGCCGCCCGCTGGGCACCGGATGTGCGCGACAGCTTCAAGAAGGGCAGCACGCACCTGGCACTGGACGACATCCGCGAATCCATCGCCGAGTTGCAGCACTACCGCAAGCACTTCATCAAGTTCTGATTGAGCGGTGTCTGCACTGACGTCTTCGCGAGCAAGCCCGCTCCCACAATTTGGAATGCGTTCCCCCTGTGGGAGCGGGCTTGCTCGCGAAGAGGGCGACAGAGTCCTCGGAAGATTCAAGTCAGAAATGCATCCCGGAGCGCGCCCCCTTCTGGTGCGGCGCTGAAATGGCTAGACTGCGCGCCTTCCTGCCTGGATCGCCATCATGCTGCTAATGCTCTACCTCGTTGCCATTACCGCCGAAGCCATGACCGGTGCCCTGTCCGCAGGCCGACGCGGTATGGACTGGTTTGGCGTGGTGCTGATCGCCTGCGTCACGGCGTTGGGCGGCGGGTCGGTGCGCGATGTGTTGCTCGGGCATTACCCGCTGACCTGGGTCAAACACCCTGAATACCTGGTGCTGACATCGGCGGCGGCCATGCTCACCGTGTTCACCGCGCGTTGGATGCGGCATTTGCGTTCATTGTTTCTGGTGCTCGACGCCGTCGGTCTGGTGGCGTTCACCCTGATCGGCTGCATGACGGCTCTGGAAATGGGCCACGGCATGCTGGTGGCTTCGGTCAGCGGGGTGATTACCGGCGTGTTCGGCGGCATTCTGCGCGATATCTTCTGCAACGACATCCCGCTGATCTTCCGCCGTGAGCTCTACGCCAGCGTGTCGTTCGCGGCGGCGTGGTGCTACATGCTGTGCCTGTATCTCAATGTGCCGAGTGAACAGGCGATTTTGATCACACTGTTCGGCGGCTTTCTATTGCGTCTGCTGGCGATCCGGTTTCATTGGGAGATGCCCAAGTTCGTCTATAACGACGCGCCTTGACGCTCGGCATGTTGTTTCAGCGCCCACTCGACATGCTCGCGCACCAGCTCTGACGGATAGTCACGGCGTGCCTTCAAGGCTTCCAGCACCGGAATGCTCGACGGCGCATTACCGAGTCCCACCGCCAGATTGCGCAGCCAGCGCTCGTAACCGGCGCGGCGCAGCGGCGAGCCTTCGGTGCTGCTGAGAAACTTGTCCTCATCCCACATGAACAGTTCGGCCAGTTCGGCATTGTCGAGATTGTGCCGTGGCTTGAAATCGCTTTCCCCGGAAGGCTTGGCAAAGCGGTTCCACGGGCAGACGATCTGACAGTCATCGCAGCCGAATACGCGGTTGCCGATCAACGGGCGCAGGTCTTCGGGGATGGCGTTTTTCAGTTCGATGGTCAGGTAGGAAATGCAGCGCCGCGCGTCCAGCACGTACGGACCGACAAAGGCGTTGGTCGGGCAGATATCGAGGCACGCGGTGCAGCGGCCGCAATGTTCGCTGCTGTGCGGCTCATCCACCGGCAGCGGCAGGTCGACGAAGAGTTCGCTTAAAAAGAAATAACTGCCGGCCTTGCGGTTCAACACCAGGGTGTTCTTGCCGATCCAGCCCAGCCCGGCCTGTTCGGCGATGGCTTTTTCCAGCACCGGGGCGCTGTCGACAAACGCGCGAAAACCGAACGGTCCGATCTCGGATTGAATCTTGTCGGCCAATTGTTGAACACGTTTACGGATCAATTTGTGGTAATCGCGGCCCAAGGCATAACGCGACACGTAGGCTTTGTCCGGTTGCGCCAGGCGTTTGGCCATTTCGGTATCGCCCGGCAGGTAGTCCATGCGCAGCGAAACCACGCGTAAAGTGCCCGGAACCAGTTCTTCGGGATGCGAGCGTTTGCTGCCGTGGGCGCCCATGTAGTCCATTTCGCCGTGGTAGCCGGCCGCGAGCCAGCGCTCCAGATGCTGCTCATGTTCGGCCAGATCGAGGCCGCTGATGCCGACTTGCTGAAAGCCCAGCTCGCGGCCCCAATCCTTGATCGATTGGGCGAGGGCGGGCAGGTCTGTGGTGATGGCGGACATGAGGCGAGAGAAACCGGAGCTGAGGTGCGTATAATTCTGCCAGACATCGGAGCTCGAAGACGCATGCCGCACACGAAAGATGAATTACCCGACGCGCTGTACCGCGCCGCACAGGTGCGCGAACTCGATGCGCGGCTGATCGCTGCCGGTACGCCGGGCTTCGAATTGATGCAGCGCGCCGCCCATGCGACATGGCGAGCGCTGGTTCGGCAATGGCCTTCTGCGACCGAACTGAGCGTGTTGGCCGGGCATGGCAACAACGCAGGTGACGGCTATCTGGTCGCTGCGCTGGCGCGGCGCGCAGGCTGGACGGTTCGGGTGTTGGCGGTCGGTGACCCGCAGCGCTTGCAGGGTGATGCCGCATTGGCCCATGCCGAGGCGTTGGCTGAAGGCGTCACCGTGCAGGACTGGACTGCGCAAAGCGAGTTGCGCGGTGTCATCGTCGATGCCTTGCTCGGCACCGGCCTTGGCGGTGACGTGCGCGAGCCTTATGCCAGTGCGATCAAAGCGATCAATGCCAGCGGCTTGCCGGTGATCGCGGTGGATATTCCTTCCGGGCTCTGCGCCGATACCGGACATGTACTCGGTGACGCAGTCCGCGCCGACCTCACTGTCACCTTCATTGGTTTGAAAATCGGCCTGTTTACCGGTGACGCAGCGGATCACATCGGCGGGCTAGTGTTTAACGATTTGCAGGCCTCGGCCGAAACCTGTCGTGACATTCCTGTCAGCGCCGTACGCCTTAACGCGGCTAATCTTCCGCGATTGGCTGCACGTGCACCGGCAGCGCACAAAGGCCGATTCGGCCACGTGCTGCTGATCGGCGGCGATCACGGTTTCGGCGGGGCGATTCTGCTCAGCACCGAAAGCGCCCTGCGCAGCGGCGCCGGCATGGTTTCGCTGGCCACTCGCCCGGAACACGTGCCGGCAGCCTTGAGCCGCGTGCCGGAAGCCATGGCGCTTGGCGCTTCATCGGCCAACCAGTTAATGGGCTTGCTGGACAAGGTTTCAGTCTTGGTTATAGGGCCAGGTCTGGGGCAAGCGAGTTGGGGGCGGGCGTTGTTGTCCGCTGCGGCCAACGCGCCGTTGCCGCAAGTGTGGGACGCTGATGCGTTGAACTTGCTGGCGACCGGCTTCGTCAGCCTGCCCAAGGACTGCGTGATCACTCCGCATCCGGGCGAGGCTGCACGTTTGCTGGGGATCAGTACTGCACAAGTGCAGGCCGATCGTCCTGCTGCGGCGTTGGCGTTGAGCAAAAAATATACAGCGGTGGTGGTGTTGAAGGGGGCCGGCAGTCTGATTGCGCATCCCGATGGACGTCTGGCGCTGTGTCATCAGGGCCATCCGGCCATGGCCACCGCCGGTCTCGGCGATGTGCTGGCGGGTTTGGTCGGCGCACTGCTGGCGCAAGGCATGAACGGTTTCGATGCCGCCTGCCTGGCGGTTTGGCTGCACGCCAATGCCGGTATGCAACAAGGGAAATTCGGCCGTGGGCTGGCGGCCAGTGATCTGATTCCAGCCATTCGTCAGTTGTTGGAGGAGCATGCACCGTGTCTGAAGTAACCCTGTACCTGGCCGATGAACAGGCCATGAGCGACTTTGGCGCACGGATCGCCCGCGTGACCCAGGGCCATGGCCTGATTTTTCTGGAAGGCAATCTGGGGATGGGCAAGACCACGCTGTCCCGGGGCATCATCCGTGGGTTGGGGCATGTCGGTGCGGTAAAAAGTCCGACCTTCACGTTGGTCGAGCCCTACGAGATCGGCGACATCCGCGCCTTCCACTTCGACCTGTATCGCCTGGTCGATCCGGAGGAACTGGAGTTTCTCGGCATCCGTGACTATTTCGAAGACGACGCCCTGTGCCTGATCGAGTGGCCCGATAAAGGTGCAGGCTTTTTGCCAAAGCCTGACCTGACCATTACCATTAGCCCGCAAGACAGCGGGCGTTCGCTGAAAATTTTATCCCAGGGGTCGCGCGGCGAGGCCTGGTGTGCCGCTTTGGCATTGGAATCCAATTAAATGATGGGGTTAGGTATGCGCTTTCGCGCGTTGGTGGCTGCCGCTGGACTGATATTGATGGCAGTAACCGTCAACGCTGTGGCCGATACGAAGGTCAACAGCGTGCGCCTGTGGCGCGCACCGGACAACACGCGGCTGGTCTTCGACCTCAGCGGCCCGGTGCAGCACAGCGTCTTCACCCTGACTGCACCGGATCGGCTGGTGATCGACATCAATGGCGCAACACTTGGCGCGCCGCTGAATGTGCAGACCGCGAACACGCCGATCACTGCAATGCGCTCGGCCCAGCGCACGCCGACTGACCTGCGGGTAGTCATCGACCTGAAGAAAGCCGTCACCCCGAAAAGTTTCTCGCTGGCGCCTAACGCGCAGTACGGCAACCGTCTGGTGGTCGATCTGTTCGACAACGCGGCCGATGCGGCACCAGCGCCTGTGCCTGCTCCAACGCCGTCAGTGGCGACCATGCCAGCGGTGCCAGTCACACCTTCCGAACCGGCAATCAAGTTGCCGCCGGCCCCGCCCGGCAAACGCGACATTATTGTGGTTATCGACGCTGGGCACGGTGGTGAAGACCCGGGTGCGTCCGGCTCACGTGGCCAGCGTGAGAAAGACGTGGTGTTGCAGATCGCGCGCGAATTGCAGCGTCAGGTCAACGGCATGAAAGGTTTCCGCGCCGAACTGACGCGTACTGGCGACTATTTCATCCCGTTGCGCGGCCGTACCGAGATCGCCCGCAAGAAGGGCGCCGACCTGTTCGTCTCGATTCACGCCGACGCCGCGCCGTCTGCGGCAGCCTTCGGTGCTTCGGTATTTGCCCTGTCTGATCGCGGGGCCACGTCGGAGACCGCCCGATGGCTGGCCGACAGCGAAAACCGTTCCGACTTGATCGGTGGTGCCGGCAACGTCAGCCTCGACGACAAGGATCGTATGCTCGCCGGCGTGTTGCTCGACCTGTCGATGACCGCCTCGCTGACCTCCAGTCTCAACGTCGGTCAGAAAGTCCTGACCAACATCGGTCGTGTGACACCGCTGCACAAGCAGCGCGTGGAACAGGCCGGGTTCATGGTGTTGAAATCGCCGGATATCCCGTCGATCCTCGTCGAAACCGGGTTTATCTCCAACGCCAACGAAGCCAACAAGCTCTCGGCATCGAGCCACCAGCAGGCGCTGGCACGTTCGATCAGCAGTGGCGTGCGCCAGTTCTTCCAGCAGAACCCGCCACCGGGCACCTACATTGCCTGGCTGCGTGATTCCGGCAAGATCGCCCAAGGCCCGCGTGATCACCGTGTCGGCCCGGGTGAGACCCTGGCGATGATTGGTGTGCGCTATCAGGTGTCGCCGGCGACGCTGCGCAGCGCGAATAACCTGAAAAGCGATGAGCTGAAAGTCGGTCAGCACCTGACCATTCCTGGCACCGAACTGGCGTCCAAAGAATGAATCAGGTGTCGAACGCAGCCCGCATCGAATTGCTCAGCCCGCGGCTGGCGAACCAGATCGCCGCCGGTGAGGTAGTTGAGCGCCCGGCATCGGTGATCAAGGAACTGCTGGAAAACAGCCTCGATTCCGGTGCCAAGCGCATTGATGTCGATGTCGAGCAGGGTGGCGTCAAGCTGCTGCGCGTTCGCGATGACGGCAGCGGCATTTCGGCTGATGACCTCCCGCTGGCGCTGGCCCGTCACGCCACCAGCAAGATCCGCAATCTGGAAGATCTTGAACAGGTGATGAGCCTGGGCTTTCGCGGTGAGGCACTGGCCTCGATCAGCTCCGTCGCACGTCTGACCCTGACTTCGCGCACTCGCGACGCCGATCAGGCCTGGCAGGTCGAAACCGAAGGTCGCGACATGGCGCCCCGGGTTCAGCCGGCGGCGCATCCGGTCGGCACTTCGGTGGAAGTCCGCGACCTGTTCTTCAACACCCCGGCGCGGCGTAAATTCCTCAAGACTGAAAAAACCGAATTCGATCACCTGCAAGAAGTGATCAAGCGTCTGGCGCTGGCGCGTTTCGACGTGGCGTTTCACCTGCGTCATAACGGCAAGACCATCCTCAGCCTGCACGAGGCCCACGATGATGCGGCCCGCGCCCGCCGTGTGGCGGCAATCTGCGGTTCGGGTTTCCTTGAGCAGGCGCTGCCGATCGAGATCGAACGCAACGGTTTGCACCTGTGGGGCTGGGTCGGTTTGCCGACCTTCAACCGTAGCCAGGCGGATTTGCAGTATTTCTTTGTCAACGGCCGTGCGGTGCGCGACAAACTGGTCGCCCACGCGGTGCGTCAAGCTTACCGCGACGTGCTGTTCAACGGTCGACATCCGACGTTTGCGTTGTTTTTCGAGGTCGATCCGGCGGCGGTAGACGTCAACGTGCACCCGACCAAGCACGAAGTACGTTTTCGTGACGGGCGCATGGTGCACGACTTCCTCTACGGCACGCTGCACCGCGCGCTGGGCGATGTGCGTCCGGAAGACCAGCTCGCCGGTTCCGTGACCACCGCCATCGTCCGTCCGACCGGCCTTGATGCCGGCGAATTCGGACCGCAAGGCGAAATGCGTCTGGCGGCCAATGCGTTGCTGGAGCAGCCGCAGGCGCAACCGGCATTCAACACCTCGTCAGGTGGCAGCGCTGGTGGCGCTTATCAGTATCAATACACGCCGCGTCCGCAATCCGCCGTGCCACCGGCCGCCGAGGCCCAAGCGGCGTATCGCGAGTTTTTCGCACCGCTGCCCGAGGCCAATGCCAACGCATTGCCGGCCGGTCAGGAAGACATCCCGCCGCTTGGTTACGCACTGGCGCAGCTCAAGGGTATTTACATTCTGTCGGAGAACGCCCAGGGTCTGGTGCTGGTGGACATGCACGCCGCTCACGAGCGGATCATGTACGAACGCCTGAAGATCGCCATGGCCAGCGAAGGCCTGAGTGGCCAGCCGTTGCTGGTGCCGGAATCGTTGGCGGTCAGTCAGCGCGAGGCTGATTGCGCCGAAGAACACGCGGCGTGGTTCCAGCGTCTGGGCTTCGAACTGCAGCGTCTGGGCCCGGAAACACTGGCGATCCGCCAGATTCCCGCACTGCTCAAGCAGGCCGAGGCCAACCGCCTGGTCGGTGACGTGCTGTCGGATTTGATGGAGTACGGCACCAGCGACCGGATTCAGGCACACCTGAACGAACTGCTCGGCACCATGGCCTGCCACGGCGCAATTCGCGCCAACCGGCGCCTGGCCCTGCCGGAAATGAACGGCCTGCTGCGTGACATGGAAAACACCGAGCGCAGCGGTCAATGCAACCACGGCCGACCGACCTGGACCCAATTGGGCCTGGACGATCTGGACAAACTGTTCCTGCGCGGTCGTTGATGAGCCAGCTTCCTCCAGCGATTTTCCTGATGGGCCCGACCGCTGCGGGCAAGACCGATCTGGCCATCGAGCTGACCAAGGTACTGCCGTGCGAGCTGATCAGCGTCGATTCGGCGCTGGTCTATCGCGGCATGGACATCGGCACGGCCAAGCCTTCCAAAGAGCTGCTGGCCGAATATCCGCACCGTTTGATCGATATTCTTGATCCGGCCGAGGCGTACTCGGCCGCGGACTTTCGTCGCGATGCCCTGCAAGCGATGGCCGAAATCACCGCACGCGGAAAAATTCCGCTGCTGGTGGGCGGCACGATGCTCTATTACAAGGCACTGGTCGACGGTTTGGCAGATATGCCAGCGGCTGATGCGGCCATCCGTGCGCAGATCGAAGAAGAGGCTGCACGCCTTGGCTGGCAAGCTCTGCATGATCAATTGGCGATCATCGATCCAGTGTCGGCGGCGCGGATTCACCCCAACGATCCGCAGCGCTTGAGTCGTGCGCTGGAAGTTTATCGGGTCAGCGGTCAGAGCATGACCGCGCTGCGCCAGCAACAATCTGCGCAAAGTACTGAAGCAGCCGCTTCGGGACTGCAACAATTGCCCTATACTGTCGCGAACTTGGCCATTGCCCCGGCAAATCGCCAGGTATTGCACGAGCGCATTAAACAAAGATTCACAAATATGTTGGAACAGGGGTTCATCGACGAGGTCGTAGCCCTGCGTAAAAGAAGTGACCTGCATTCGGGGTTGCCGTCTATACGTGCAGTAGGGTACCGCCAAGTCTGGGATTACCTGGATGGCAAGCTGACGTTGTCCGAAATGCAGGAGCGCGGAGTCATTGCCACGCGCCAATTGGCCAAACGCCAGTTCACCTGGCTGCGCAGCTGGGAAGATTTACACTGGCTGGACAGTCTTGATTGCGACAATCTGCCACGCGCCTTGAAATACCTTGGGACCATCTCCATATTGAGCTGAGTCCTTGCAATTGCCGTCTATCCTTGGGGGTGTGACGGCCAAAGCCATCTGAATTACCTATTTTTTATTATTGAATCCTTAAAGGAGTGCGGCACATGTCAAAAGGGCATTCGCTACAAGACCCTTACTTGAATACTTTACGTAAAGAGAAAGTTGGGGTTTCCATCTACCTGGTCAACGGTATCAAGCTGCAAGGTACGATCGAGTCGTTCGACCAGTTCGTGATCCTGCTGAAAAACACCGTCAGCCAAATGGTTTACAAACACGCTATCTCGACAGTAGTGCCGGTTCGTCCAATTCGTCTGCCTAGCGCAACCGAAAACGAACAGGGCGACGCTGATCCAGCTCCGGGTAACGCCTGATAGGAGTCTCCTTTGTTCTTTGAGCGCCACGGTGGTGGTGAGCGAGTCATACTCGTTCACTTGGATGGACAGGACCCTGAGGCGCGCGAAGATCCGCAGGAGTTTCAGGAATTGGCTAATTCGGCGGGCGCCGAGACCGTTGCGTTTTTTAACGTGCCGCGTCATCGGCCAACCGCCAAATTCCTGATTGGTAGCGGCAAGGTCGAGGAATTGCGCGACCTGGTACATGCCGAAGAAGCCGATCTGGTGATCTTCAATCACACCCTTACGCCCAGTCAGGAACGTAACCTCGAACGTGTATTCGAGTGTCGCGTGATCGACCGCACCGGTCTGATTCTCGATATTTTCGCCCAACGCGCGCGTACCCATGAAGGCAAGCTCCAGGTCGAACTGGCCCAGCTTGACCACATGAGCACCCGGCTGGTTCGTGGCTGGACCCACCTTGAGCGTCAGGGTGGTGGTATCGGCATGCGTGGTCCGGGTGAAACCCAGCTGGAAACCGACCGCCGTCTGCTGCGGGTTCGCCTGCGGCAGATCAAGGGGCGGCTGGAAAAAGTGCGCAGTCAGCGCGAACAGTCGCGTCGCGGCCGTTCCCGTGCGGATATTCCTACTGTTTCCCTGGTGGGCTATACCAACGCCGGCAAATCCACACTCTTCAATAACGTGACGAAATCCGACGTGTACGCGGCCGACCAATTGTTCGCCACGCTGGATCCGACCCTGCGCCGTCTGGAACTGGACGACCTGGGGCCGATTGTCCTGGCCGACACGGTGGGGTTCATTCGCCACCTGCCGCACAAGCTGGTCGAGGCATTTCGGTCTACGCTCGAAGAGTCGAGCAACTCCGACCTCTTGTTGCACGTGATCGATGCGGCCGAACCGGATCGGATGTTGCAGATCGAGCAGGTGATGGTGGTGCTGGGCGAGATTGGGGCCCAGGACTTGCCGATACTTGAGGTATACAACAAACTCGATTTGCTTGAAGGCGTTGAGCCACAAATCCAGCGCGACGAAAACGGCAGGCCGCAACGGGTCTGGTTGTCGGCGCGTGATGGCAGTGGTCTGGAATTGCTTGAGCAAGCCATTGCCGAGTTGTTGGGCAGTGACCTGTTTGTCGGTACCTTACGGTTGCCTCAGCGTTTTGCGCGTCTGCGCGCACAGTTCTTCGAATTGGGCGCGGTGCAGAAAGAAGAATACGACGAAGAAGGTGTCAGCTTGCTGGCCGTTCGATTGCCGCGCTCGGAGCTCAATCGACTGGTCAGTCGTGAAGGCGTTGTGCCGACGGAGTTCATCGAGCAACACACTTTGCAATAAAAGCCTGAAAAAGCGGTTGTGCCGCAACGGCAGGCATTCTGTAGCATTGGTCGGCGCGCCGTGGGTGCGTCTTTGCTTTATCAGATGGAGAGCGCTATGGCTTGGAATGAGCCGGGTGGCAACTCGAACAATCAGGATCCTTGGGGTGGCAAGCGCCGCAATAACGGCGACCGCAAGGGGCCACCGGATCTCGACGAGGCCTTCCGAAAGCTGCAGGAAAGCCTGAACGGGTTGTTCGGTGGTGGTAAGAAACGCGGTGGTGATGACGGCGGCGGTTCGGGCAGGAGTGGTGGCGGCTTCGGCGGTCTGCTCGGCATCGGCCTTGTTGTGCTGGCGGCTGTCTGGCTGTACAGCGCGGTCTACGTGGTGGACGAGCAGGAGCAAGCCGTGGTGCTGCGCTTCGGCAAGTACTACGAAACCGTCGGCCCCGGCCTGAACATCTACTTCCCGCCGATCGATAAAAAGTACATGGAAAACGTCACGCGTGAGCGTGCCTATACCAAACAGGGCCAGATGCTGACCGAAGACGAGAACATCGTCGAAGTCCCGCTGACCGTGCAGTACAAGATCAGCAACCTACAGGACTTCGTGCTGAACGTCGATCAGCCGGAAATCAGCCTCCAGCATGCGACCGACAGCGCCCTGCGCCACGTGGTGGGTTCGACCGCCATGGATCAGGTGCTGACCGAAGGTCGTGAGTTGATGGCCAGCGAAATCAAGGAGCGTCTGCAACGTTTCCTCGATACCTATCGCACCGGTATCACCGTCACCCAGGTCAACGTACAGAGCGCAGCAGCACCGCGTGAAGTGCAGGAAGCCTTCGATGACGTGATCCGCGCCCGTGAAGACGAACAGCGTTCGCGCAACCAGGCTGAAACCTATGCCAACGGCGTTGTGCCGGAAGCCCGTGGTCAGGCCCAGCGTATCCTCGAGGATGCCAATGGTTACCGCGACGAAACGGTTTCGCGTGCCAAGGGTGAGGCCGATCGCTTCACCAAACTGGTCGCCGAGTATCGCAAGGCGCCTGAAGTCACCCGCCAGCGTCTGTACCTGGATACCATGCAGGAAGTCTTCAGCAACACCAGCAAGGTACTCGTGACCGGCAACAAGAACGGCCAGAGCAACCTGCTTTACCTGCCGTTGGACAAAATGATCCAGAACAGTTCGGGCAGCAATGCAGCGGTCACTGGTTCTGCCGCCGCCAGCAATAACACGGACGTCACGCCGCATGTCACTGACGTGCCGCAGTCGCGTACAAGGGAGACCCGCTGATGAGCAATAAATCGCTGATCGCCCTGATCGTTGGCGTTGTCGTGGTACTGGTGGGCTGGAACTGCTTCTACATCGTCGCTCAGACCGAGCGTGCGGTGCTGCTGCAATTCGGTCGTGTGGTGCAGGCGGATGTTCAGCCGGGCCTGCATGTGAAAGTGCCTTACGTTAACCAGGTGCGTAAATTCGACGCACGTCTGATGACGCTGGATGCACCGACACAGCGCTTCCTGACCCTGGAAAAGAAAGCCGTCATGGTTGATGCCTACGCCAAGTGGCGGGTGAAAGATGCCGAGCGCTTCTACACCGCAACTTCCGGCCTCAAGCAAATTGCTGACGAGCGTCTGTCCCGTCGTCTGGAATCCGGCCTGCGTGACCAGTTCGGCAAGCGCACCCTGCACGAAGTCGTGTCGGGTGAGCGTGATGCGCTGATGGCTGATATCACCGCTTCGCTGAACAAGATGGCGGAAAAAGAGCTGGGTATCGAAGTCGTCGATGTCCGGGTCAAGGCCATCGATCTGCCGAAAGAAGTAAACCGCAGCGTGTTCGAACGTATGAGCACCGAGCGTGAGCGTGAAGCTCGCGAGCACCGCGCCAAGGGTAACGAGCTGGCTGAAGGCATCCGTGCCGACGCTGATCGTCAACGCCGCGTACTGCTGGCTGAAGCCTATCGTGAGTCCGAAGAGATTCGCGGTGACGGTGATGCCCAGGCCGCTGCGATCTACTCCAAGGCCTACGGTCAGGATCAAGAGTTCTACGGTTTCTACCGTAGTCTGCGCGCCTACCGTGAAAGCTTCGCGAACAAATCCGACGTCCTGGTCCTCGACCCAAGCAGCGACTTCTTCCGTTATCTGGAAAAGTCCAAGCCTTGACACGCCGTTGACCTGAATCATTCCGCCCGGCGGCTAAAACCTCGGGCGGGGTGATCCTTTGGGAAAACGTGTGTATGATGCGGCAGCCGGGAAATTCCCGGCTTTTTTGCGTCTGCACGTTTGATTGCTGTTTTTGCTGCAGAACATCGGGTTGAATGACTCGACAGTTTTTCGAGGAAAGTGATGGGCGAAGCCGGTATCAGGCCTTTCGCTGCGTCGTTCATGCGCGTGCGTTTTGAACGGACCGATCATTTTCTGCTTCACTCAAGGCTCGCCCTCGTGCTGGCCGCCCGGATCAAAGGGGAATGGCGTAATGGCAACGGTAGACCGCTGGCTGCTGCCAGATGGCATCGAAGAAGTACTGCCACCAGAAGCGGCGCGCATTGAAGTTGCGCGTCGTCAGGTGTTGGATCTGTTCCAGAGCTGGGGTTACGAGTTTGTCGTGACTCCCCATATCGAGTACCTGGAATCCCTGCTGACCGGCGCGGGCCAGGACCTGGATCTGCGTACCTTCAAGGTCATCGACCCGCAGTCGGGCCGGCAGATGGGTTTCCGCGCTGACATCACGCCGCAAGTGGCGCGCATCGATGCGCACACCCTGCGTCGTGAAGGCCCGAGCCGTCTGTGCTACGCCGGCAGCGTGCTGCATGCCCAACCGCGTGCACTGTCGTCCTCGCGCAGCCCGATCCAGTTGGGCGCCGAGTTGTACGGCGATGCCAGCCCGAGCAGCGACGTTGAAGTCATCAGTCTGATGTTGGCCATGCTGCAACTGGCCGATGTGCCGGATGTGCACATGGACCTTGGTCATGTCGGCATTTACCGTGGTCTGGCGCGCGCCGCCGGCCTGTCCGGTGAAGTCGAGCAGCAGTTGTTCGATGCATTGCAACGCAAGGCCATCGACGAGGTCATTACCTTGACCGAAGGCTTGCCGGCCGATCTGTCCGGCATGCTGCGAGCGCTGGTTGATCTGTGTGGCGGTCGTGAAGTGCTGGCTGCAGCCCGCGAGCGTCTGGCCAATGCACCGGCGCCGGTGCTGGCGGCACTGGAAGATTTGCTGGCAATCGCCGAGCGTCTGTCGGCGCGCTTCCCGGAGTTGCCGCTGTACTTTGATCTGGGCGAGCTGCGCGGTTACCACTACCACACCGGTGTGGTGTTCGCGGTGTTCGTGCCGGGCGTTGGCCAGTCCATCGCTCAGGGCGGTCGCTACGACGACATCGGCGCCGATTTCGGTCGCGCCCGTCCGGCGACTGGCTTTTCTACCGATTTGAAAACCCTGGTGACCCTGGGGCGTGCTGACATCGAGTTACCGTCTGGCGGTATCTGGATGCCTGACAGTACGGATGCGGCACTCTGGCAGCAGGTTTGCCAGTTGCGCAGTGAGGGTCAGCGTGTCGTTCAGGCTTTGCCTGGACAACCTTTGGCCGCCGCCCGTGATGCGGACTGCGACCGGCAATTGATTCAGCAGAACGGGCTTTGGCAAGTATCGCCACTGGCTTCTTGAGTTTTCCTGCCGGCCATCGCCGGCACCAAGTTTGCGCGAATGAGGACAAGTGTTATGGGTAAGAATGTCGTAGTCCTGGGCACCCAATGGGGTGATGAGGGCAAAGGCAAGATCGTTGATCTGCTGACCGAACATGCTGCCGCCGTAGTGCGCTACCAAGGTGGCCACAACGCTGGCCACACGCTGGTGATCGACGGCGAAAAAACCGTCCTGCACCTGATCCCGTCGGGCGTGCTGCGCGAAGGCGTGCAGTGCCTGATCGGCAACGGCGTGGTGGTTGCACCTGACGCCCTGCTGCGCGAGATCACCAAGCTGGAAGAGAAAGGCGTGCCGGTGCGTGAGCGTCTGCGTATCAGCCCGTCCTGCCCGCTGATCCTGTCCTTCCACGTGGCGCTGGACCAGGCCCGTGAAAAGGCCCGTGGCGAGCTGAAGATCGGTACCACCGGTCGCGGCATTGGCCCGGCTTACGAAGACAAGGTTGCACGTCGTGGCCTGCGTGTTGGCGATCTGCTGAACATGCCGCGCTTCGAAGACAAGCTGCGTGAACTGGTGGATTACCACAACTTCATGCTGGTCGGTTACTACAAAGAGCCGGCCATCGAGTTCGAGAAAACCCTGGCTGAGTGCAAGGAATACGCTGAGCTGCTCAAGCCGCTGATGCTGGACGTGACGGCCGAGCTGCACGACCTGCGTCGCGCCGGCAAAGACATCATGTTCGAAGGCGCCCAAGGTTCGTTGCTCGACATCGACCACGGTACCTACCCGTACGTGACCAGCTCCAACACCACCGCCGGTGGCGTGGCGACCGGTTCGGGCGTTGGCCCGATGTTCCTCGACTACATCCTGGGCATCACCAAGGCTTACACCACTCGCGTCGGTTCGGGTCCATTCCCGACTGAGTTGTTTGACGAAGTCGGTGCGCACCTGGCCAAACAAGGTCACGAGTTCGGCGCTACCACCGGCCGTGCCCGTCGTTGCGGCTGGTTCGACGCCGTTATCCTGCGTCGCGCTATCGATGTGAACAGCATCTCGGGCATCTGCCTGACCAAGCTGGACGTACTCGACGGCCTGGAAACCATCAACATCTGCACCGGCTACAAAGATGCACAAGGCAACGCCGTTGCGCCGACCGACGCTGACAGCTACGTAGGCCTGCAGCCTGTGTACGAAGAAGTACCGGGCTGGACCGAATCGACCGTGGGCGCCAAGACCCTGGAAGAGCTGCCGGCCAACGCCCGTGCCTACATCAAACGCGTTGAAGAATTGATCGGCGCGCCGATCGACATTATTTCGACGGGCCCGGACCGCAACGAAACCATCGTTCTGCGTCATCCGTTCGCTTGATAAGTCGTTGATGTAAAAACACAAAGGCCCCTTGATCGGGGCCTTTGTCGTTTATGCCTGTTGGACGGCATGACCTTTGCTGTGAATCTCCCTACAAGAGTGCCATCAAATTAATGGCGTCAGAAGTAGAGGTATTCACAGTGTCGGCCGTTCTCTCACTGTTACAAAGCCGTTTATTACGCCCTGTATTCGTTACCCTTGGTATCGCCCTTTTGGTGCAGGTGTTGGTGGCAGTCGCCCTGACACGGAGCACCGTCACGGCGCTGGAAGCTGATCTTGCCGTGCGCCTCGGTGCTGACAGCCAGAAGCTTTCCGGCGAACTGGAGCAGGCCGGGCGTGAAGTCACGTCGAGCCTCGATAACTTGTCCACCAGCACCCGTCAGCGTCTGACGACTGGTTTGTCCTCGCGTCTGAAGGACGAACAGGCGCAACTGCGTACGACACTCGAAAAGGATCTGAAGGATTCGGCCAATGACATGGCCCAATTACTCGCCTCGGTCGCACCTCGCGCCATGTGGGACAGCGATGTACCGACCTTGTCCGAATTTGCCCGGCGTGCCCAGCGCAATCCCAATGTGCTGTTCGTGGTCTACGACGACGCCACGGGGCAGCATCTGA
Organism: Pseudomonas sp. FW305-7; assembly: GCF_058786735.1. NCBI lineage: Bacteria > Pseudomonadati > Pseudomonadota > Gammaproteobacteria > Pseudomonadales > Pseudomonadaceae > Pseudomonas > Pseudomonas sp. FW305-7. Next base: position 71,634 of record NZ_JBYSZA010000007.1, on the reverse strand, counting down.
CGCGTTATCTCAATCGCGAAAACCCGATCAACAAGGCCTTGCTCGAAAAGGGCCAGGGCGAGCGTGCGCTGGATAAAGTGCTGGGCGCGGCGAAGAACGATCCGTCGGTTTACTACCTCGAAGCGTCGATCAACCCGAACGGCGTAGAAATTGGCAAGGTGCTGATGGGGGTTTCCACAGCTTCGGTCGAGACCGATCTGGCGGCGCTCGACAAGCGCTTCTCGGCGCTGATTGCCAGCAGCGATCAGTTGGTCGGCGACAGCCTCAAGGGCGCCGCCGCTGACAGTGCCGCAGCAATGCAGGCGCGTCTGCAGTCGGCGCAGTCCACTGCCGCCGAAATGAAAGCCAACACGGCGAGTACCGTGCAGGACGCTGCCGCAACCCTGCGCTGGCGGATCGGTTTGGGCCTGGCGCTGGTGGGCTGCGGCGTGCTGTTGCTGCTGGCGGTGGTACTCGGGCATCGGGTGGTCAATCGTCTGAAGATGCTCAACGCGGCAATGGACGATCTGGCGGCGGGTGAGGGCGATCTGACCAAGCGTGTGCAGATCAACAGCAAGGACGAGATCGGTGACATGGCCTCGGCGGTCAATCGCTTTGTGGATAAGTTGCAACCGATCGTGCGCGAGGCGGGCGATGTCGCCCAGCGTACCGGCGTGGAAATTGGCGCGATGACCCTGCGCAATGCCGGCGCCGATGCGGCGGCGGGGATGCAGCGTGATGAAGTGGCGGAAAGCTTGCGTGCGTTGTCGCAAATGGCCGACGAAGCGCAATCGGAAAGCCACGCGATGCAGGCGGCGTTGAGGCAGGTTGTGGATATTCGCCAGGCCACTGACGAAAACACGCGCACGTCGGCCAAGGTTGGCAGTTTGATCGAGGCGTTGGCGGGGCAAGTCGATACCGGGGCTAAGGTCATCGAGCGGCTGGCGCAGCAGAGTGAGCAGATTGAAGTGGTGTTGACGGTGATTCACGGGATCGCCGAACAAACGAATTTGTTGGCATTGAACGCAGCCATTGAAGCGGCGCGGGCGGGCGAGACCGGACGTGGTTTCGCCGTGGTCGCGGACGAGGTTCGGGCGTTGGCGAGCAAGACGCAAAGTTCGACTGGCGATATTCAGGCGCATATTGTCGCGTTGCAGCAGGGCGCGCGTGAGGCAGTGGAAGCGATCGGTCAGGCCGGACGTCAGGCCAGCGAAGGTTTGCTGGTGCTGCGCGACAGTGCGCGGCTGCAGCAGTCGGTACAGGCTTCGGTCGAGCAGGTGCATGCGGCGATTGGTCTGGCGACGCAGGCCGCTGCGCATCAGGCGCAGGGGGCGCAGGCCGTGCGTGGGCGGGTCGAGACGATCCATGCTCAGGCCGAGAAAGCGGCTCAGGCGGTGGTGGAAACCACGGCCAGTGGCAAGGTGCTGGATGGTCTGGCGGCGCAGCTCAAGGCGAGTCTGGGGCAGTTCAGGGCTTGAGGTTGTCTGGGCGGCCCTCTTCGCGAGCAGGCTCGCTCCCGCACTAGATCGCATTCCTCTGATGGGACTCGGTCAAAATGTGGGAGCGAGCCTGCTCGCGAAAGCGCTGTCAGCGGCTCAGATACATCCGGGTCGTCAGTAAATAAACCGGTAACCCGGATACCAAAATCAACAGCGCCGCATAAGGCGCTGCCGCCGCAAATTCGACATTCGCGGTATGCGCCCAGACCTCGGTCGCCAGGGTGTTGAGCCCGGTCGGACTCAGCAGCAAAGTCGCGGTCAGTTCCTTCATCGCATCCAGAAACACCAGCGCAAACGCCGCGCCCAAGGCCGGGAAGATGATCGGCAGCGTCACCCGGCAAAATGCCGTGAATGATGAAGCGCCCAGCGTACGCGCCGCTTCTTCCAGCTGCGGTGCAGCCTTGTTCAGCGCGGTACGAATCGGCGCTTGAGCCAGTGGCAGAAACAGCAGCGCGTAAGCGATCAGCAGCAGCCCGGATGTCTGATACAGCACCGGCACGTAGTGCAGGGCGAAATACACCAGCGTCAGCGCAATCACCAGGCCTGGCAGTGCATGCAGCAGATACGGCAGGCGCTCGGCCCAGATCGCCAGTTGGCCTTTGTACCGCACCACCAGCAATCCGACCGGCACCGCCAGTACCAGGCACAACGCCGCGCCACCCAGCGAGAGTGCCAGCGACGACAGCAGTGCTTCGGTAATCGCCGCGACCGGGAAGGCCGCCGAGGACCCCACCGCAAGCCAATACGCCAGCATCCCCAGCGGAATCCCGCTGCCGACAATCGCCAGCATCAGGCAATACAACTGACCGACAGCGGCCCACCGTCCCAGTCGAACCTGCTCGGCCTGGCGCGCCGCACCTTGCCCGGTGCGCACATGCCGGCCCTTGCCGCGTACGCGCAATTCGAGCCATAGCAGCACCAGACATAGCGCCAGCAACACCGCAGACAGCATCGCCGCGTTGGCGTTACTGAATTCCAGTTCGAACTGCTGATAGATCGCGGTAGTGAAAGTTTGCAGGCCGATGATCGACAGTGCGCCGAACTCCACCAGCATGTGCAGGGCAATCAGCAGCGAGCCGGCCAGCAGAGACGGCCAGAGCAGCGGCAGGGTGACGCGGAAAAACACGCCCCAGCGGTTTTGGCCCAGCGTGCGGGCGGATTCTTCAAGGGAGGGATCAAGATTGCGCAGGGTCGCTGCAACCGGCAAAAAGATCAGCGGATATTTCGACAGGCTCATCACCAGAATCGCTCCGCCGAGTCCTTCGAACTGCGCGCTCAAGGAGACCCAGGTGAAGCTGCTGACGAACGCCGGCACCGCGAACGGCAGACACAGGATCACACCCCACAGGCGTCGCCCGGGCAAATTACTGCGCTCCAGCAACCACGCCAGCGACAGGCCGATCACACCGCAGGTCAGCGTCACGCCCACCATCAGTGCCAAGGTGTTGCGCAGCAGGCCGAACACATATGGGCGCCACAGCAAGTGCAGCGCCTCGGCCCAGCCCGCCTGCCAGGCTTTCAGGCCAACGTAGGCCAGCGGCAACAGGCTCAGCACCACCAGTAACAACACCGGCAGCACCAGCCAGATCGACGGGCGCTTGCGCCGTGGCACGTAACCCCCGCGCGCGGCGGGGGCGGATAACGATGCGGTCATCAGTTCAAGCCAACTTCACGTTCCAGATCCAGCGCTTCTTCAGCATTGCCCAGATCGGCAGGAGTGACGTTCGGCGCTTCCAGTTCGCTGAACGGCTTGAGGCCGCGATCAGATTCCATACCTTTGTGCAGCGGATATTCGGCGGTGGTCTGGGTGATGACGCGCTGGCCTTCTTCGCTGGCCATGTAGGCAAGAAATTGCTGGGCTTCTTTTGGATGTTTGCTGGATTTCAGCACGGCTGCGCTGGATACGGTGATCAGGCCGCCGACGTCACCGCCGGTGAAGTAATGCAGCTTCGAATCAAGTTTGCCTTTCTCACGCTGCAGGGCGAACCAGTAGTAGTTGTTCACCAGAACGGTGGCGACTTCGCCGTTTTCCACGGCTTTGAGCGCAACCATATTGTTGCTGTAGGTCTTGCCGAATGCGCGCAGGCCGGTCAGCCATTCTTCGGCGGCGTCACGACCGTGCAGCTTGATGATCGCCACGGCCTGTTCCTGGAACGCGCCGCTGGTGGGTACGAAGCCGACTTTGCCCTGCCACTTCGGATCGGAGAATTCCATTACCGATTTCGGCAGGTCTTTTTCATCGACCAGTTTCGGGTTGTAAGCGACCACTCGAACCCGCGCGGTGACGCCGATCCAGGTGCCATTGCCGGCAACGTATGTCTTTGGCAGAACCGCCAGAGTGGCGTCATCGGTCTTGGCCAGCAGGCCGAGTTCGCCGAGATTGTTCAGTGGTGGCGATTCTTCGGTGTAGATCACGTCGGCAGGAGAGCGGTCGCCTTCTTCGATGACCTGGCTGGCGAGTTGATTGCTGCTGCCTTTGCGCACATTGACGTGAATGCCGGTCTTGGCTTCGAAGGCTTTGGCGATCGCGTCGCCGACCTCCTTGTGCTGGCCGTTGTAGAGAGTCAGGGAAACCGCATCGGCAGCCTGGGTGAGGGGAGTGGCGAGCGCCAGGCCGAGGAGGGTGAAGGTCAGGCTTCGGCGCAGGGTATTTCGAAACGTCATTCGCAGGGTTCCTCACTGTCGCATTGCAAAAACTTGCAACAATGATAAACGATATTGTTTCTCAAGTGCGCCTTGCGGGGTGAGGCAGGGTCTGGTACGGCGGTAGATTTTTTTCAGATGCCAGAAACGCAAAAACCCGCTTTCGCGGGTTTCTGTGAAATCCAAGGTCGTAACCTTGAGTTTGAATTGGTGCCCAGAAGAAGACTCGAACTTCCACGACCGTAAGGTCACCAGCACCTGAAGCTGGCGTGTCTACCAATTTCACCATCTGGGCAGTATCGGCAGCGCTTGTGCGTCGTCGATGGCGCGCACTATACGGAGCGCCTTTTTAACTGTAAACCCCTGCTGTGATATTTTTTGATTTTTTTTACCAGCGGTGTTCAAAACGCCTGCAAAGCGTCGATACAGGCCTTTAGATGGGCCTTATAGAGTCGGAAATTTCCCGTTTGATGGCGCCTATGCCAAACTAACCCGCATATAGACAAGGTGAAAACTCTCTAATGGCCGATTGGCAGTCCCTCGATCCCGAGGCCGCTCGTGAAGCGGAAAAATATGAAAACCCTATTCCTAGCCGCGAACTGATCCTGGCGCATCTCGCCGATCGGGGTTCGCCTGCTGCCCGCGAGCAACTGGTCGAAGAGTTTGGTCTGACCACAGAAGACCAGATCGAAGCCCTGCGCCGCCGCCTGCGCGCCATGGAGCGCGACGCTCAACTGATCTACACCCGCCGTGGCACTTACGCGCCGGTAGACAAGCTCGACCTTATCCTCGGCCGCATCAGTGGTCACCGGGACGGTTTCGGTTTCCTGGTGCCGGACGACGGCAGCGATGACCTGTTCATGAGCCCGGCGCAAATGCGTCTGGTGTTCGATGGTGACCGTGCGTTGGCGCGTGTTTCCGGTCTTGACCGTCGCGGTCGCCGCGAAGGCGTGATCGTAGAGGTGGTGTCGCGTGCTCACGAAACCATCGTCGGTCGCTACTTTGAAGAGGGCGGCATCGGCTTCGTCGTCGCCGACAACCCGAAAATCCAGCAAGAAGTGCTGGTCACTCCGGGCCGCAATGCCAACGCCCAGATCGGTCAGTTCGTCGAGGTGAAGATCACCCACTGGCCGACACCGCGCTTCCAGCCGCAAGGCGACGTGGTCGAAGTGGTCGGCAACTACATGGCGCCGGGCATGGAAATCGATGTCGCGCTGCGTACCTATGATATTCCGCACGTCTGGCCTGAAGCCGTTTTGAAAGAAGCGGCCAAGCTCAAGCCTGAAGTCGAAGAAAAAGACAAAGAGAAGCGCGTCGACCTGCGTCATCTGCCGTTCGTCACCATTGACGGCGAAGATGCCCGCGACTTCGACGATGCGGTTTACTGCGAAGCCAAACCGGGCAAGCTGCGCCTGTTCTCCGGCGGCTGGAAGTTGTACGTGGCGATTGCCGACGTTTCCAGCTACGTCAAGATCGGTTCGGCGCTGGACAACGAGGCGCAAGTGCGCGGCAACTCGGTTTATTTCCCCGAGCGCGTGGTGCCGATGCTGCCTGAGCAATTGTCCAACGGCCTGTGCTCGCTGAACCCGCACGTTGATCGTCTGGCCATGGTTTGCGAGATGACCATCTCCAAGTCCGGCGAAATGACCGACTACTGCTTCTACGAAGCGGTGATCCATTCCCACGCTCGTCTGACCTACAACAAAGTCAGTGCGATGCTGGAAACGCCGAAAATCACCGAGGCGCGTCAGCTTCGCGGTGAGTACAACGACGTTCTGCCGCACCTCAAACAGCTTTATGCGCTGTACAAGGTTCTGCTGGCGGCTCGTCACGTACGTGGCGCGATCGATTTCGAAACGCAGGAAACCCGAATCATCTTCGGTACCGAGCGCAAGATTGCCGAAATTCGTCCGACCACCCGTAATGACGCACACAAGCTGATCGAGGAGTGCATGCTGGCGGCCAACGTTGCCACCGCCGAATTCCTCAAGAAGCACGAAATTCCTGCGTTGTACCGCGTCCACGATGGTCCGCCACCGGAGCGTCTGGAAAAACTGCGTGCGTTCCTCGGCGAACTCGGTCTGTCCCTGCACAAAGGCAAGGACGGCCCGTCGCCGAAGGACTATCAGGCACTGCTGGCAAGCATCAAGGATCGTCCGGATTTCCATCTGATCCAGACCGTGATGCTGCGCTCGCTGAGTCAAGCGGTGTACAGCGCTGACAATCAGGGCCACTTCGGCCTGAATTATGAAGCCTACACTCACTTCACCTCGCCGATCCGTCGTTACCCGGACCTGCTCACGCACCGCGCGATCCGCAGCGTGATCCATTCGAAACAGGACACCCCGCACGTTCGCCGTGCCGGTGCGATGACCATTCCGAAGGCGCGTATCTACCCGTACGACGAAGCGGCCCTTGAGCAGCTCGGCGAGCAATGCTCGATGAGCGAGCGCCGTGCCGACGAAGCGACCCGCGACGTGGTGAACTGGCTCAAGTGCGAGTTCATGAAAGATCGCGTGGGCGAATCGTTCCCGGGCGTGATCACTGCGGTGACCGGTTTTGGTCTGTTCGTCGAGCTGACCGATATCTACGTCGAAGGTCTGGTGCATGTCACCGCGCTGCCGGGCGACTACTACCACTTCGATCCTGTGCATCACCGCCTGGCGGGCGAGCGCACCGGTCGCAGCTTCCGTCTCGGCGATACCGTTGAAGTTCGCGTCATGCGCGTTGACCTTGACGAGCGCAAGATCGACTTCGAGATGGCGGAAAAAACCATCAGTGCGCCGATCGGCCGTAAAAAGCGTGGCGCTGAAACTGCTGCTCCAGCGACCAAGGCTGTGGAAGAAAAGGCCCCGGCCAAAACTTCCAGCCGTCGTCCAGCCAAAGAGAAGGCTGTCGAAGCCTATCGCCCAAGCGACGCCGTGGCGAAAAACGCCGAGCTGCGTAAAAGCCGTGAAATGAAGAAAGCACTGCTTTCCGATGCCAAAAGCGGTGGTAAAGCGGCGTCTGCGGGAAAGACCGGACGGTCGGCGCCTGAAAAGGCCGCCGGCGGCAAGCCAGCCAAACCGAGCAAACACCGTAAAGGCCCGCCAAAAGCGGGTTCTGCTCCAGCCAAAAGTGGCGGGGCGCGTAAACCGAAGGCGAAGTCATGAGTCAGTTGGAAAAAATCTACGGCGTTCACGCGGTAGAAGCGTTGCTGCGTCACCATCCGAAGCGCGTCAAGCAGATCTGGCTGGCCGAAAGCCGCAATGATCCGCGCGTGCAGACCCTGATCGAACTGGCCAACGAGAATCGTGTCCAGGTCGGTCAGGCCGAGCGCCGCGAAATGGACGCCTGGGTTGAAGGCGTGCACCAGGGCGTGGTTGCGGACGTCAGTCCGAGCCAGGTCTGGGGCGAGGCAATGCTCGACGAACTGCTCGATCGCACTGAAGGCGCACCGTTGTTGCTAGTGCTCGACGGCGTGACCGATCCGCACAACCTCGGTGCCTGCCTGCGTTCGGCGGATGCTGCCGGTGCGCTGGCAGTGATCGTGCCGAAAGACAAGTCGGCCACGCTGACACCTGTGGTGCGTAAAGTGGCTTGCGGCGCGGCGGAAGTGATTCCGCTGGTTGCCGTGACCAACCTGGCGCGCACCCTGGAAAAGCTTCAGCAGCGCGGTTTGTGGATTGTCGGCACGGCGGGTGAGGCCGAGGTCAGCATTTATGACCAGGACCTGACCGGCCCGACCATTCTGATCATGGGTGCCGAGGGCAAAGGCATGCGTCGCCTGACCCGTGAGCACTGCGACTATCTGGTGAATCTGCCGATGGCCGGTAGTGTCAGCAGTCTCAATGTTTCCGTGGCGACCGGTGTGTGCCTGTTTGAAGCGCAGCGTCAGCGTGGCGCCAAAGCCAAGGCCTCCGCCAAGAAATAAAGCTGCATGCAATCAACTGTGGGAGCGGGCTTGCCCGCGAAAGCGTAGTGTCAGTCGACAATTATGTTGCCTGATGTATCGCATTCGCGAGCAAGCCCGCTCCCACATTGGTTTGTGGTGAAGGCAGGATTGGTGATTGTTCAAATAATCACCAATTGCCTTGCACCTCTCCTGTCCCTTCTCTACAATTGCGCCCCTTGCTGTGACGGCAGGCACGCATGTGCCCCGCGCCGGCAAGTCCATAAGTGTCATTCACTCCTTGTCTGACCGTTTTTGAGCGGCAGGCTACAACCCGTAAGGAGCATTCATGCGTCATTACGAAATCATCTTTTTGGTCCACCCGGATCAAAGCGAGCAAGTCGGCGGCATGGTTGAGCGTTACACCAAGCTGATCGAAGAAGACGGCGGCAAAATCCACCGTCTGGAAGATTGGGGCCGTCGTCAACTGGCCTACGCAATCAACAATGTTCACAAGGCTCACTACGTGATGCTGAACGTTGAGTGCACTGGCAAGGCCCTGGCCGAGCTGGAAGACAACTTCCGCTACAACGATGCAGTGATCCGTAACCTGGTCATCCGTCGCGAAGAAGCCGTAACCGGCCAATCCGAGATGCTCAAGGCTGAAGAAAACCGCAGTGAGCGCCGTGAGCGTCGCGACCGTCCTGAGCACGAAGGCGCCGAAGGCACCGATAGTGATGACAGCGACAACAGCGATAACGCTGACGAGTAATCCACGGACCTTATTAAGGAGCCTATCAAATGGCACGTTTCTTCCGTCGTCGTAAATTCTGCCGCTTCACCGCTGAAGACGTGAAAGAGATCGATTACAAAGATCTCAACACTCTGAAAGCCTACGTATCCGAGACCGGCAAAATCGTTCCAAGCCGCATCACCGGTACCAAAGCTCGTTATCAGCGTCAGCTGGCCACCGCTATCAAGCGCGCCCGCTTCCTGGCCCTGCTGGCCTACACCGACAGCCACGGCCGCTGAGACCGGGCAGTCGACAAGTAGCAAAGGATTGAATGCATGCGTGCCTTAGCTGAGTTCATCATGCGAGGCCGTATGCAGGCCACTCTCGTGGTGGCCGGATGTGCAACATTGCCGTTGTTGTATTGGTTGGGCGCTGCCGCCGGGAGTCTTGTACTGCTGCGGCGCGGATTGACGGACGCCCTCGGCGTTCTGTCCCTGGGACTGCTGCCGGCATTGATCTGGTGGCTGTATGCCGATGACCCACGAGCACTTCTGGTGCTGCTGGGGTCTTCGGGACTTGCGTTGGTTTTGCGCGCAAGTGAATCCTGGGTCCGCACGCTGCTGGTCAGCGTAGTGATTGGAGTGGTGTTTTCAGTGGTGCTCGGGGCAGCATTTGCGGCCCAGATCGAGATGCTCGCGCAGGCCTTGATAAAGGTCATGCCAGCGCTTCTCGGTGAAACCTACAAGCAATTGTCGGTCGATGAGCAAGCGCGTTTCGCGTCCCTGATTGCGCCAGTCCTGACCGGACTGATTGCGGCGTTGTTGCAGATCGTCAGCGTGCTGAGCCTGATTGTCGGGCGGCATTGGCAGGCGTTGTTGTACAACCCGGGTGGTTTTGGTCGCGAGTTTCGCGCCATCCGGATCCCGCTGGGGCCGGCGATGTTGCTGCTGGCGTTGATGCTTCTGGGCCCGAATTTCGGTGCACAGATGGCCATGTTGACGCCGTTGTGCAGTGTACCGCTGGTGTTCGCTGGTCTGGCCCTGATTCACGGGCTGGTCGGGCAGAAGCGACTGGCCGGTTTCTGGCTGGTGGGGTTGTACGTCACGCTGCTGTTGTTCATGCAGCTGATCTATCCGTTGCTCGTGGTTCTGGCCATTGTCGACAGCCTGATTGATTTTCGCGGTCGTCACGTGTCGAAAGACACCGACAGCGCGAACGGTGAAGGTTAAAAGTTAAGAGGATTTCCACATGCAACTGATCCTTCTGGAAAAAATCGCCAACCTGGGCAACCTGGGCGACAAAGTAAACGTTAAGGCCGGTTACGGCCGTAACTACCTGCTGCCTTTCGGCAAAGCTACCGCTGCGACCGCTGCCAACCTGGCTGCGTTTGAAGAGCGTCGTGCCGAGCTGGAAAAAGCTGCCGCAGACCGTAAAGCATCGGCTGAAAGCCGTGCTGCCCAACTGGCCGAGCTGGAAGTGACCATCACTGCCACCGCTGGCGACGAAGGCAAGCTGTTCGGTTCGATCGGTACTCACGACATCGCTGACGCACTGACCGCCTCCGGCGTTGAAGTTGCGAAAAGCGAAGTTCGTCTGCCGAACGGCACCATCCGCAACGTGGGTGAATTCGACGTGGCTGTGCACCTGCACGCCGAAGTTGAAGCCACCGTACGCGTTGTCGTGGTAGCAGCTTAAGCAACACCTGATCGGCTGGCGGCTTGTCCGTCAGACGGTTAACATCGGGCACGATCCTGTTTACAGGTCGTGCCCTTTGTCTTTCTGAATTCCCTGTTTTTCCAAACAAACACAAGTGGCCATGAACGATATCTCCGCTCCCGAGCAATACGATCTGCAAACCGCTGCCCTGAAGGTGCCGCCGCATTCCATCGAGGCCGAACAGGCTGTTCTCGGTGGTCTGATGCTGGACAACAACGCCTGGGAACGCGTGCTCGATCAAGTCTCCGACGGCGATTTCTATCGGCATGACCACCGGCTGATTTTCCGTGCGATCGCCAAACTGGCCGATCAGAACATGCCGATCGACGTCGTGACCCTGTCCGAGCAACTGGACAAGGAAGGTCAGACCTCGCAAGTCGGCGGCCTCGGTTATCTTGGCGAGCTGGCGAAAAACACGCCGTCCGTCGCCAACATCAAGGCCTATGCGCAAATCGTCCGCGAGCGGGCAACCTTGCGCCAACTGATCGGCATCAGCACTGAAATCGCCGACAGCGCCTTCAATCCTGAAGGTCGCACCGCCGCCGAGATTCTCGACGAAGCCGAACGGCAGATCTTCCAGATCGCCGAAGCGCGGCCGAAGACCGGTGGCCCGGTCGGTGTGAACGATTTGCTGACCAAGGCCATCGACCGCATCGACACCCTGTTCAACACCGACAACGCCATCACCGGCCTGTCCACCGGTTACACCGACCTCGACGAGAAGACCAGCGGCCTGCAACCGTCCGACTTGATCATCGTCGCCGGCCGTCCGTCGATGGGTAAAACCACCTTCGCGATGAACCTGGTGGAAAACGCCGTGTTGCGCAGCGAAAAAGCGGTGCTGGTGTACTCGCTCGAGATGCCAGGCGAATCGCTGATCATGCGTATGCTTTCGTCCCTCGGCCGCATCGACCAGACGAAGGTGCGTTCCGGTCAGCTAGAAGACGATGATTGGCCGCGCCTAACTTCGGCGGTCAACCTGCTCAACGACCGCAAGCTGTTCATCGATGACACCGCCGGTATCAGCCCGTCGGAAATGCGTGCACGGACCCGGCGTCTGGTGCGTGAGCACGGCGATGTCGGCCTGATCATGATCGACTACCTGCAACTGATGCAGATTCCGGGCTCCAGCGGTGACAACCGGACCAACGAGATTTCCGAGATCTCGCGATCCCTGAAAGCCCTGGCCAAGGAATTCAACTGCCCGGTGGTGGCGTTGTCGCAGCTCAACCGCTCGCTGGAACAACGTCCCAACAAACGTCCGGTGAACTCCGACCTCCGGGAATCCGGAGCGATCGAGCAGGACGCCGACGTGATCATGTTCGTGTACCGGGACGAGGTGTATCACCCGGAAACCGAACACAAAGGCATCGCCGAAATCATCATCGGCAAGCAGCGGAACGGCCCGATCGGTTTTATCCGTCTGGCGTTCATCGGTAAGTACACCCGTTTCGAGAACCTTGCGCCGGGCAGCTACAACTTCGACGACGACGAATAATGGCTGGCCGGTATCAACCGGCCAGCCGTCCTCACCCCGCGTGTCATTCAGTTCCGCCGGCTGCCTCCTCGCCGGTGTGGCGCGCGGAATGCTCGTTCAGTTCCTGTCGGGACAACGTGACGATCAGCGCCTCTTCCACTTTCGCCAGCGATGTTTGCAGCGCCTTCGATTGCGCGTCGTAATCGGCGAATGCCAGCGTCCCGGCGGCGTGCGCGTCATCGAGGGTCGCCTGGCGATCCTGAAACGTTTGTTGCTGCACTTCAAATTGCACCCGGTACTTGTGAGTGACAAATTCCTGCCAGAACTGCCTCGACACCAGGGCGTCGAATGCTTCAGGTGAATTGTCCAGTGCGATGACTTTGTCGTACGCCGCATCCAGTTGCGCCTTGGACACCTCGACTAAATTATCGAAACCCATTCGCTCAGGCTGTCCCGGCAGTTGGAGTCGGTCTTTCAAGCGGTGGCGATAGAAAAGCCGGATCTCGACTTCCTCACGGACGTGATGCGCTGCCTGCACTGCAGCTCCCTGGGGCCTCGACTCGAGGATCCTGGCCTCACGCTGGGCAATGTCCGCCGAGGCGATTTTGTCGACCTCATGCAAACGGAACAACGCTTTGGAAAGTGCAGACAGTTGCGGGCCTTGAGCATGATCTCGAGCTTGGCTGCGCGCATCGTGCACCATCGTCAGGATTTCCAGATTGGTAAACGTGAATGCCGCCCGATCACAACAGGCGGCGTCGCCCGCCCGGTCAAATACCTCTTTGCGCAGGCGTTCGGAATCCGCATTGTTTTCGGTGATGCTGTCGATCAGCTTCCAGACCCGTCGTTGAAGGTCGTGGTGACCGGTCGGAATGTCCAGCAAGCGTTCAAGCGTATCGAACAGACCCTCCGCGCGCGGCTGCTCATGCAGTGTTCGCCACTGGCTTCTTCTGGCTGTTACCTCATCTGTCGTCAGGCCCGATGTCCAGCGTGACATCGGATCATCTGTCGCTGGGCGTACGACGGGGGCATGGCCTCGTGCCGTGTCGATCAGGTTGCGCAGCCCTCTCAGCGGCATCTCGGCCGCTAACAAGCGCTCGTCATATTGGAACAGCCGGGTTTGGGTTTCGGCGGACAGCGGATTGTTCCTGATGTCAGTCACGTTGTTGATGCGCACCGTATGGGCCAGTCGATCGTCTGGCGGGGCGATGACCGCATCCGGAATGTCTGTGATTCGGTTGTTGCTCAGATTGAACGTATCCAGTAATGGCTGATCGGCTATTCCGCTCGGGAAAGTGTCGATCCCGGTGTTGGCCAGATTAACCGAGCGAATGTCGGTCATCTGGCTGAAGTCCGGCGGGATGCCCAGTCGCGGATTTTCGTGCAGCCACAGGGCTCGCAGTGTTGTGCGCTCGGACAGCACGCGGGCGGTGTCGGCGGTCAGGGAAATCTGATTGTTCTGCAGGAAAAGTCGAGTCATCCCGCTCATTTCGCCAACGGCCGGCGGCAGTTCGCGCAGCTCATTTTGTGACAGGTCCAGCCAGCGCACATGGCGGAATCGGGTCAGAAAGCCTTCCGGCGAAGTGCTCAGCGCCATATTGCTCAATCGCAGAGAACCGACATGACTGAAATCGACGTCAATGTCCGGCAAGGTGGGCAGAATCAGGCCACTGAGATCCAGTTCCAGCCCGATGGGCGTGCGGTCATTGGCCAGTCTCTGCGGTGTTTCTCGGCGCCAGCACTTGATAATCCGCTCACTGGCCTTGACCCGGTCCGAGCGGGTCAGTGCGTTGGCCTCCAATTGGAACGCCCGAACGTAACCCCCGCGATTGCCTCCTCCAGAAAATACCCAGGCGTCGAGCTGGGTTTTCAGCACGCCAAACTCCTGTTCGAGGCTGTTGAGTTTCGTCGCCACGGCCCCGCGTTCAAGACCCCAGATGAACTCCCGGCATTCCTTGATGCTCTTGCTCGGAAAGAGCCGTCGGTATCGCTGCGCTCTTGAGTTTTCACTATCAAATGCCGAGGGCTGGGCGGTATCCCACAACTCGGGATGAGCCGCGTTCAGACGTCGCCAGAAACCGTCGAATTTTCTCCAGTACGCTGAGGGAAAGGCATTGCCTTCAAGCAAGGTACCGGCGTTGATCCGAGCGACCAAGGGCAATTGCTCAACGGGCGGATCAAGGAGTGCATGCGGTACCTCACGCAGGCGGTTGTTGCGTAGATCCAGGTTGGTCAGCGCGGTCTTGTCCTGCAAGCCGGTAGGCCACTGACTGATTCCTGTATGGCTCAGGCTCAGGGAGGTCAGGCCAGACATGGCGCTGAAGTCAGGCGTCAGTTTGAGCGCCGGGTTATCGGCAAGATTGACCGTTTCCAATTGACTCAACGCGCTGAGTGTTGCTGCACTTTCCTCGTCCAGTTCAATACGGTTCGTGTTCAAGTCGAGGTGCTTGAGTTTGTTCATCTCGTTAATTTTTCCGGGCAATTTTCCAATCCCGGAGTGAGTGATGGACAAGTGCTCCAGATGGGCGAAGTTGGACAGGAACACGTCGGCCGCATCCGACCAGACAATGCTTTTCAGGGTCAGTGAACTAACGTGGCTGAAATCCGCGTTCAGATTCGGGAGTGGTCCGCCCTCCAGGAAAAACAACAGTGAATGCCGGGTAGTGCGTAGCCAGCACGCCTTGATTGACCTCGCGATTCGTTGCACCGACTTTTTTGTTGAGTCATCAGCTGTGGCGCTGCTGTTGTGACTACGAACGTATTCCTCCAGTTGCGTCTCCAGCCGCTCAAGTTCCTGCACGCGTGCGGCCAGTCCGGTTCGCGCGGCGTCGTCCATTTCCAGGACGAAGTCCTTGACCGCTTGCGCATCCTTGTCGGGATGCAGGCGTTGCACCATGACGATGTCGGCGGTGTCGCCGTCCAGTCTGAACGCGCCGCTGCCAGTGTGGGGCGCGAGCTCCGGGTGTGCAGCGGCGACGCGTCGCCAAAACCCTTCCAGCGTTCTCCAGTAACCCTGCGCAAACGCATTGTCTTCAAGCAGCGTGACGCCGTTGATCCGTGCGCGTGCCTGCAACTGATCGGCCGGTGGATTGAGGATCGTTTCCGGTACTTCACTCAGACGGTTCTGGCGCAGATCGACGAGTTCCAGCCCTGTCTGTTGTTCCAGGCCCGTCGGCCACTGGTCGATGCGGGTATTGCTCAGATTGACGACCTTCAACGCTGCCATGGCGCTGAAGTCCGGTGTCTGTCCAAGGGGATTGCCGGACAGGTCGATTCGCTCAAGCCGGGAGAGGGTGCTCAAATTGGCGGCAGCGGGGGCATCCAGCTGAATACGGTTGGAACTCAGGTCCAGCGCCTTCAGGGTTTTCAAGGTGGCGACAGCGTCGGGCAGCTTTTCCAGGGTGGTACGGGTGACGGTCAGGTGCTCCAGCCCCGAAAAACTGCTGAGAAACGTGTCGGCGGTGTCTGACCAGGTAATCTTGTCCAGCTCGAGCGTCCGGACATGGCCGAAGTCCGCTTTGAGCGGCGGCAACGTGGTTCCGTCCGGGGCAGGTAGCAGTTTCAGCGTTGTCCCGGTCTGCTGGCGCCAACAGCGTTTGATCTCCACAACGGCGAGCTCTATCCAGGCTTTGCTGGCGGCCGGCACCGGCGATTGCGTGTGGGTGCGAGACCAGGCCGTCAATTCTTTCTTGAGGGTCTTGTAATCGGTTTCGCGACGTACCAGACCGCCCGGGACATCATCCCCCAACGATTGGATAAAGGTCGTGACTTGCTCTTCGCTAAACGACGGGTACAGCTTGCGCGCGCGCGCCGCCGGGCTGTTCAAGCGATTGAGTGCGCTGGTGAAACGCTCCATCAGTGGGCGGTGCGGAGTTTGCCCGGCGCGGTGCATGCCGCCTGCACCCGGGAGATTGACCCCGAGCCAGCCGTCCAGCGGATCGAACACAATGGCTTCCGAGCGGCCCGGGCGTGTCGCGACATATTGGTTGTCGGTGCTGGCGGCGACGGCATCGTTGGCCCGGACAATGCGCATCACCGGCGTCAGGGCCGTGGTGGCTTCAGGATCGTGCAAGGCTTGATAGGCGACCTTTTCAATCACCGCATAGAGCTTGCCGTCAAACCGGTGCAGGCCATCGTTGCCGGGCTCGACGCCGGTAAAGTCCAGTTCTGTGCGAAAAGCCTGCAAGCGACTGTCGCTCAGCGCAAAAGTGACGGGCGAGTCGTCCAGCTCATACCACAGTTTGCTCTGCGGATCGCGAACCAGCACCGGCCCCGAAGGTTGCAGTTCGCTGCTCAGTCTGGCGCGGTGCTGGCCGGTGTGCGGATCCACTCCGACCGGGACGACGCCAACCTCCGTCACCTCGACATAGCGGCGTCCCTTGAGAGTAATGAAGCCATCGGCGTCAGCCAGCGGAAGCGGCGTAGTTGTCGTGATCCGGTAATGTTCCAGTGGTCGCGGCGCAGGTGCGGAGACGATGACGGGGGAGGGAGTCTGGCTGATAGTGACCGGCGCCGGGGTGATGATGTCCAGGTCGGCGTGGGCGGGTGTGCTGCCCGCAGGTGTCGGGTGGCGCGGCCTTGTCACGGTCGGAGTATCGAAGTCCAGGTGCGGCAGGATGTCCGGTCGCGGCAGGCGTGGACTGTCTGTCTGCACGGGACGTGTGTGCACCTCGACACTGACGGTGTTTCGAGTGGGTGGTTTTACAGGCATGAAAGTTTCGTCCTTGAATAGTGTTGCGTCAGTTTCCGTAAGGGAATTGCTGAGCAGTTTTCGGCGTCATTGCCGAGTTAAAACGGGATATGACCGGTTACCGGCCGGCACTGCTGTGCCGGTCGGTGCAATTGTTCAGTTCGCGAGATCAAAGATTTTTTGCGCGGTCCTGCCATCGATGGTTTCGCGCCAAATGCGCACGTGAGGTCTGCCGGCCTGTTCATCCAGACGCTGCGATGTCACGCCGGATCGGCTTTGCGCGAGGGTTTTCAGATGGCCACCCTTGACCTTGAAGTTCAGCGCCGGGCTGTCCTGCTTTTCATAATGAAAGTGGACATGCCATAGGGGATCACCGGTTTGCCTGTCATTCACCGAGTAGATGCTGAGAAATTCCTTTTGCTGGCCTTTGCCTCGCTCGACCCGATCGTGGGTCTGCTTGACGCTCAGGTGACCGTGGCTGATCAGATACGCCACCCGGTCGGCACTCAGAACGGTTTTGTCCTTATAGAGGCGTACGCGAATGTCTTCGCCCTCGCTGCGCAAGCGCTGACTGCTTTGGCGCAGGCGCTGGATCAGCGGCTCTAAATCGGTGGCGAGCGGGTTGGGCGACTGTTCGATCTGCACGCGCAAGTCATCGAGTTCTTCCGCCTTGGCACCCAGTGCATCGAGTATGTTGCCTGCGCTTTCCTTCGCTCTCTCGTCCTGGCGGGCACTGGCCAGGTGTGCCTCGACGGCTGCAAGGCTGTCGTCGGCTTCTGCCATCAGGGCGCCCAGGGTCTTGTCTTGCGTTGCGACGATCCTTTGCCATTCGCCTTCCTTGCGTTCATAAGTTCGCAACGTTTGAGTCGGGTTGTCGCTGCTCATCACATCAATCACTTCATCGCCCGCCGGGGTTCGCCGAGGCTGGCCGATACAGATCTTGAAGTTGCCATGATGGCGGGCGCGGAATACTCGCTTGGGCGGTGGCGTTACCCCGGTACGCTCCTGGGCCGGGATGAAGTCGAAGTCGATGGGCTGGTCGTGGATCGGTAGCGCCATGGTTCTTTCCAGATCATGGTGGTAGCGCGTCAGGCGTTCTTCCAGGGCATTTTCGAAGGCTCGTATCGCCTGGGTGATTTCGTTTCTCGAGTTCACATGCGCTGGATCAGGCGGCAGGGAAAAACGTTCGTAAGAAGCGCGGATGGCCGCGCACTGGTCCAGCAACATGCTCAGTACGGCGATTCGGGCGTCGTCGGGCATGCGCTCGATGGCTTGAAAAGCGGTGGTCGCCTCCGAGAACGCGATCGCCAGTTGCGCCGGAACAAAATCTGCACCCATCGGCACTTCCGTCAGCAGACGGCTGCGCGCATCAACCCAGCGTGCGGTCACGGCGTGAATATCAGTGGGGTCGAAACCCACTTCGGTCAATTCACTCTGTGACGAGGGCGAGCTTTTGAGGACGTCACTTGCGATTTGCTGGCGTTTTTCCATCAGCGTCAGTTTGTTCGCCAGATAGGTCGCGGCCGTGCGATAGGCCTCGAGAATATCCACGGGCGTGCGCAGTTCCTGCATGTGCCGCGCATCCCTGACGAACATCAGGCGGGTGTAGGCAGCGATTTGCGCTATCTGCCTTTCGATCAACTCCTTTTTGTAGACGGTGCTGGTTTTGACCATGGCCAACGCCTCGCGCTGGTTCAGGTAAAAACTGGCGGAGTCATCCAGTAGAAGCATCAATCGGCGAATCTGTACTTCCATCGCAATCGCTGCGCCTCTTTCGCCCTCTTTGCCTTTTGCCTCGCGCCACTCGGTTTCCAGTTGCCTGGAATCCACTACCGCCTGATTGATCGCCTCCGTGTCGTTTTTCAGGCGCAGCTCCAGACTGGCCACTGCCGTTGCCGCGATGCTGCTTTTTCTGGCCCTCGGCATGCCGCTTATGCCACCGACCAGAATGCCCACCCAGCCTTCCACCGCGTCGTGGACAATCGGCTCCGAGCGGCCCGGGCGTGTCGCGACGTAAAGGTTCTGATCGTCACGGGCGACAGCATCCTCTGCCCGGACAATGCGCTTGACCGGTGTCTGCGGCGAGGAAAAATCCTCATCATGGAGAATCTGATACGCGTGCTTGTCGATCACCACGTACAGTTTTCCCTGATGGCGATGCAGCTTGTCAGGGCCGGGCTCGACGCCGGTGAAATCCAGGTCAGTGCGAAAACCCAGCAGGCGACCGATCGGCAACGGGTAGGTGATCGGGGCAAAGTCAGCCAGCGGGCGCCACAGCTGACTGCCGAGGTCGTAGGACAGCATCGGACCAGAAGGCTGCAATTCGCTCGGCAGTTTTGCCTTGTACTGGCCTGTTTCCGGCTCGGTCACGATATGCACGACGCCGCCCTCCGGCACATTGCCGTAACGACGTCCCCTGAAAGTCCTGAATCCCTCGGCGTCAGCTTGCGGAAGCTGGGCCTCGGCGCTGATCCAGTAATGCCTGAGCGGTTGTTGCGATGCCGGATTGACCACTTCAGGGGTGGATAAAGGCTGACTGATGCTTACGGTTGGCGCTGGAGTGATTGCCTCCAGGTCAGCGTCGGCCAGCGTGCTGTCCGATCGTTGAGTGGTACGCACAGCGCGTGCGGTGTGGGAGTCAATCGGGCGCCGTACAGGGCCGGTTGGCTGTTCGCCAGGGCGCGTATGGACATCTACGCGGGTGACGCCTTTTGCGGGTGGTTTCGGTGACATGTCTTCATCCTTGAAGAGGGGGGGCTGGTTTTTGTAACGGTCTCAGGGCGCCAGTTCGAAGATTTTCTGTGCCGTTCGACCATCGAGGGTTTCCCGCCAGATCGCCACATGCGGCCGCCCGGCCTGCTCATCCCGACGTTGCGAGTTACTGCCCGTCGCGCTTTGTGCAAGGGTCTTGAGGTGGCCGCCCTTGACCATGAAATCCAGCGCGGCGCTGTTGCGTTTTTCGTAATGGAAATGCGCCTGCCACAACGGCTCGCCCGTATGCCTGTCGTTCAGCGAATAGATATCGATGAAGTGTTTGTACTTGCCCCTGCCTTGCTCGAGCCGTACCTGGATTTTGCTCACGCTCAGGTGATCCTGGCTGATCAGATACGCCACTCGGTCGGCGCTCAGAAAGGACTTGTCCTTGTACAAGCGGATCCGGATGTCTTCGCCCTCGCGGCGCAAGCGCTCACTGTCTTGCCGCAGGCGCTGAACGAGCACGGCGATGTCGTTTTTCGCCGGGTTCGGCGCGCGTTCGATCTGTTGACCGAGGTCGTCTAGCGCTTCGGCGGCATCACCCAGTTGCTCGACGATGTTGGTGGCGTTGCGTTTTGCCCGCTCATCCTTGCGGGCGGTATTGAGGTGCGTCTCGGTCTGTTCCAGATGCACGCTGGCCTGGGTGATCAGGGTCGACAGATTTCTTTCTTGCGTGGCCACCAATCGCTGCCATTCCCCTTCGCGGCGCTCGTAGGTTTGCATGACCTTTGCCGGGTTGTGCGGATCCATGACATCGATCAACTCTTCGCCCAAGGCGTTGCGGCGTGTCTGTCCGACCCGGATCTTGTAGACACCGTGGTGTTTGCTGCGAAACATTCTTTTCGCTTGCGGTGCCGGTTGGTTTTTGCGTTGTGCAGGAATGAAGTCGAAATCGATCGACTGATCCTGTGATGGCAGCGACGTGGTTCTTTCAAGGTCGCGGTGATCGACAGCGATGCGGTTTTCGAGGGTGTTTTCAAAGGCCTGAATGGCGTCGATGATTTCCTGCCGCGAGCTGGCATGCACCGGCCCAGGTGGCAGTTCGAGGTCTTCGTACGAGGCTCTGATCGCCGCGCACTGGTCGACCAGGTTGCTCAGCACCGCGATGCGTGCCGCCACCGGGATACTGTCGATGTCACGAAAGGCAAACGTTGTTTCGGTAAAAGCGTAAGCAAGGTGGATCGGTTTGAAGTTGTTGTCGGTAATCGGCACATCGGTAAGCAAGCGGCTTTTGGCATCGACCCAGAACGCCTTGGTCTCATGGATTTCTGTCGGGTAGAACCCGATGTCGATCAGTTCGCTTTCCGACGCACGCGTTCGCTTGAGTATGTCGAGGGCAATCTGCTGGCGCTTTTCCAGCAGGGCCAGTTTGCTTTTCAGGTAATTGACCGTCGAGCGATAGGCCTCGAAAGGATCATTGTAGAAAGAGATGTCCAGCCGTTTGCGCGAATCACCGGCACTCATGAGCCGTGTATAGGCTTCAATGCGTTTTTTCTGAATGTTGTGCAGGTCGCTGGCGTAGAGGGCGCTGCCTTTGAGGGGTTGCAGGGTATCCCGTTCATTGATGTAGAAGTTGGCGGCCTTCTCCAACGCTGCCAGTTGTCGATGAAGCTGTACTTCGAGCTGGACGAGTGCGCCTTTCTCGAGTTCTGTGCCTTTCACCACACGCCAGGCAGCGTCCAGATCGTCAATACGCGTTGCGCCCTGATGGATCAACTCGGTCTGGGTCTGCAACTCGAGTATCAGATCAGCTGCGGTAAGACGTTGCACCTTGTCGGGTTTCGAGCGGCGCATCCCGCCTGCACCGGCAATGACGATGCCCCGCCAGCCGTGTTGTTCATCGAACACGATCGGCTCGGATCTTCCCGGGCGTGTGGCGACAAAGCGGTTGTCGCCGTCTGCGGCGACGGCATCGTCGGGGCGCACGATACGCATCACCGAAATCTGCGCGGTGGAGGCCTCGGGATCATGCAGAACCTGATAGGCGCGGCGTTCAATCACCGCGTAGCGTTTGCTGTCGAAGCTGTGCAATCCATGGCTGTCGGGCTCGACATCGGTGAAGTCCAGATCCGTGAGAAAGCCTTGCAGACGTGCTTCGGTCAACGAATACAACATCTCGGCGGCAGGCTCCACTGACGGGTGCCAGAGTTTGCCGTCGGCGGCCCTCACCAGCACGGGCCCGGAAGGGCTCAGCTCGCTCGCCAGCCGGGCGCGATACGGGCCGTTTTCCGCAATTGCCGCGACTTGTACGGTGCCGCCGGGAACATCGACGTACTGGCGACCTTTGTAGGTTCGCAAGCCCTGCTCATTGGCTGGCGGAAGATGCGCATCGGTGCTGATCCGGTAATGCGTCAGCGGCATTGCCCCGAGTGCGGCTGCGGGCAGCGGCGCGGGTGTTGGCTGGATGGTGATGGCGGGCACTGGCTGGATTGCATCAAGGTCGACGGCGGCCGGTGTTCTGCCCGGGCGCACGACACGCGGTGCCGCTATCGCCGTCGCGGGGCTGGAATCGACAGGCGTTGTTGTATCGCGCCTTGGCGCAGACCCGCCTGCCGGTTCGCCGGGGCGAGCGTGGATCTCTACGGTGACAGTGCCTCTAGTGGGCGGTTTGGGTGACATTTCTTCATCCTTGAAGGGTTGTCGTAGTGGGCGCGATGCCCCGGAGGGCAACGGTGTATCGGGTTCGACTGGCGCGGGTCGCGGTGCAGAAATGTGCGCGGTCGGGCGGTTTTTGGGCCAATGGCACGAGCCCAGAGAGAAACCGACCATTGCCGTCGGAATTGGTCAAATTTTGTGCTATATTCCGCGCCCGCGATTTTTCATCTCAACACCGGTCGTCCGACATGCAAGCAGCCAAGCCGTTATTTGACTATCCAAAATATTGGGCCGAATGTTTCGGGCCAGCGCCGTTCCTGCCGATGAGCAGGGAGGAGATGGATCAGCTTGGCTGGGATTCCTGCGACATCATCATTGTTACGGGAGATGCCTACGTCGATCACCCATCGTTCGGCATGGCGATCATTGGCCGGCTGCTGGAGTCGCAAGGCTTCCGCGTCGGGATCATCGCGCAGCCGAACTGGCAGTCCAAAGACGATTTCATGAAGCTCGGCGAGCCGAACCTGTTTTTCGGCGTCGCGGCCGGCAACATGGACTCGATGATCAACCGCTACACCGCCGACAAGAAAATCCGCTCCGACGACGCCTACACCCCGGGCGGCATGGCCGGCAAGCGTCCGGACCGCGCGAGCCTGGTTTACAGCCAGCGCTGCAAGGAAGCCTACAAGCACGTGCCGATCGTGCTCGGTGGCATCGAAGCCTCTCTGCGCCGCATTGCCCACTACGACTACTGGCAGGATCGCGTGCGTAACTCGATCCTGATCGATGCCAGCGCCGATATCCTGCTGTACGGCAACGCCGAACGCGCGATTGTCGAAGTCGCCCAGCGTCTGTCCTACGGGCACAAGATCGAAGACATCACCGATGTGCGCGGCACCGCGTTCATTCGCCGCGATACGCCGAAAGACTGGTACGAAGTCGATTCCACGCGCATCGACCGTCCGGGCAAGGTCGACAAGATCATCAACCCGTACGTGAATACCCAGGACACTCAGGCCTGCGCCATCGAGCAGGAAAAGGGTCCGGTCGAAGATCCGCAGGAAGCCAAGGTCGTGCAGATCCTGGCCAGCCCGCGCATGACCCGCGACAAGACCGTGATTCGTCTGCCATCGGTAGAAAAGGTCCGTGGCGATGCCGTTCTTTATGCTCACGCCAACCGCGTGCTGCACCTGGAAACCAACCCGGGCAACGCCCGTGCGCTGGTGCAGAAGCATGGCGAAGTCGACGTCTGGTTCAACCCGCCGCCGATTCCGATGACCACTGAAGAAATGGACTACGTGTTCGGCATGCCTTACGCGCGTGTTCCGCACCCGGCGTACGGCAAGGAGAAGATCCCGGCCTACGACATGATCCGTTTCTCGGTGAACATCATGCGTGGCTGCTTCGGCGGCTGCACTTTCTGCTCGATCACCGAGCACGAAGGCCGGATCATCCAGAACCGTTCCGAAGAGTCGATCATTCGCGAAATCGAAGAGATCCGCGACAAGGTGCCGGGCTTCACCGGCGTCATTTCCGACCTCGGCGGCCCGACCGCGAACATGTACCGCATCGCCTGCAAGACGCCGGAAATCGAATCCGCGTGCCGCAAGCCTTCGTGCGTGTTCCCGGGCATCTGCCCGAACCTGAACACCGACCACTCGTCGCTGATTCAGCTGTACCGCAGCGCCCGTGCGTTGCCGGGTGTGAAGAAGATTCTGATTGCTTCCGGCCTGCGCTACGACCTCGCGGTCGAGTCGCCGGAGTACGTCAAGGAGCTGGTGACCCACCACGTCGGCGGTTACCTGAAGATCGCCCCGGAACACACCGAGGAAGGTCCGCTCAACCAGATGATGAAACCGGGCATCGGCAGCTATGACAAGTTCAAGCGCATGTTCGAGAAGTACACCAAGGAAGCGGGCAAAGAGCAGTACCTGATTCCGTACTTCATCGCCGCCCACCCGGGCACCACCGACGAAGACATGATGAACCTGGCCCTGTGGCTCAAGGGCAACGGTTTCCGTGCCGACCAGGTGCAGGCGTTCTACCCGTCGCCGATGGCCACCGCCACCGCGATGTACCACTCGGGCAAGAACCCGCTGCGCAAGGTCACCTACAAGAGCGACGGCGTGACCATCGTCAAGAGCGAAGAGCAGCGTCGTCTGCACAAGGCGTTCCTGCGTTATCACGACCCGAAAGGCTGGCCGATGCTGCGTGAAGCGCTGCAACGCATGGGCCGTAGCGACCTGATCGGTCCGGGCAAGGATCAGCTGATCCCGCTGCATCAGCCGGCCACCGACAGCTACCAGAGCGCCCGTCGTAAAAACTCGACGCCGGCCGGCAGCCATAAAGTGGCGAAGGAAGGCAAAGAGAAGACCACCAAGATCCTCACTCAGCACACCGGTCTGCCGCCGCGTGCCAGTGATGGCGGTAATCCTTGGGACAAGCGTGAACAGGCCAAGGCTGCGGCATTTGCCCGCAACCAGCAGGCCGCCAAGGAGCGTAAAGACGCGGCCAAGGGCAAAGGGCCGAAGCCGGCTCGCAAGCCGGTCGTACCGCGCTAAAACAGAACGCCAACCTTCGGGTTGGCGTTTGGCATTTCAGGTCTCCCGAAATGTGTTGTTACCACTGGCCTCATCGCTGGCAAGCCAGCTCCCACAGGGATCTTTAGTGGCCACGGTTCTATGGGCGACAGAGAAATCTGTGGGAGCTGGCTTGCCAGCGATGGCGTCAGGTCAGACACCCCATAAACACCTGCTCGCCACATTTAGGCGCAAACTCGCCAAACCATTTCCCCGCATCGCCCGATTTTGGTGCTGTACTCCCCTAAGCATTCCAGGAAAGCGCCCAAGCCACTGCATGGCATAAGTCTTGCGCGCTTTCGAATACGCTTAGGCTCGCAGGAGGCACGCCGTGTCGATTCATGTCGCATTGCATCACGTCACGCATTACCGCTACGACCGCGCTGTCGAACTCGGCCCGCAGATCGTCCGCCTGCGCCCGGCCGCCCACAGCCGCACGCGGATTCTCTCGTATGCGCTGAAAGTCTCGCCCGAGCAGCATTTCATCAACTGGCAGCAAGACCCGCAGGGCAATTACCTCGCCCGGCTGGTATTCCCCGAAAAAACCGATGAGCTACGGATCGAAGTCGATCTGTTGGCCGAGATGGCGGTGTTCAACCCGTTCGACTTCTTCCTCGAACCCTATGCCGAGAAAATCCCGTTCACCTACGCTACCGATGAACGCAAAGAGCTGGCGCCATACCTCGAAACATTGCCGCTGACGCCAAAGTTCCAGGCCTATCTGGACGGCATCGACCGCACGCCATTGCCTGCGGTGGATTTTCTGGTCGCGCTCAATCAGCGTCTGAGCGAAGACATCAATTATCTGATCCGCATGGAGCCGGGCGTACAAACCCCGGAACACACCCTCGAACACGCCTCCGGATCGTGCCGCGATTCGGCATGGCTGCTGGTGCAACTGCTGCGCAATCTCGGGCTGGCGGCGCGATTTGTCTCCGGTTACCTGATCCAGCTGACGGCGGACGTGAAAAGCCTCGACGGCCCGTCCGGCACCGAGGTTGACTTCACCGACCTGCACGCCTGGTGTGAGGTGTATCTGCCGGGCGCAGGCTGGATCGGCCTCGATGCCACTTCCGGGTTATTTGCCGGTGAAGGACATATTCCGCTGGCCTGTAGTCCCGATCCGTCCTCGGCAGCGCCGATCAGCGGGATGGTCGAACCCTGCGAGACACAGTTCAGCCACGAAATGTCGGTTGAACGGATCTGGGAAGCGCCGCGTGTCACCAAGCCCTATACCGACGAGCAATGGCTGGCGATTCAAGCCCTGGGCCGGCAGATCGACGCTGACCTGCTGGACGGCGACGTGCGTCTGACCATGGGCGGCGAGCCGACCTTTGTGTCAATCGATGACCCGGATGGCGCCGAGTGGAACACGGCTGCCTTGGGCGAGGACAAGCGCCGCCTATCTGCAGAGCTGTTCCAGCGCATGCGCAAGCATTACGCCCCCAAAGGTCTGGTGCATTTTGGCCAGGGCAAGTGGTACCCCGGTGAGCAACTGCCGCGCTGGTCGCTCAATTGCTATTGGCGCCGCGATGGCGTGCCGATCTGGCAAAACGCCGCGTTGATTGCCGACGAACAGCAAGATTACGGCGCTGATGGTGAGTTGGCCGGACGCTTTCTGAGGAGCGTCGCCGAACGCCTGAAAATTCCCACGCGGTTTGTATTCCCGGCCTACGAGGACAATTTCTATTACCTCTGGCGCGAGGGCACATTGCCCGGCAACGTCAGCGCCGAAGATTCGCGTCTGGAAGAGCCGCTGGAGCGTGCGCGGCTGCGCAAGGTCTTCAGTCAGGGCCTCGATAAGGTGATCGGCCAAGTGCTACCGCTGGCACGCACCGCCAAGGGCGATCAATGGCAGAGCGGGCGCTGGTATCTGCGCGACGAGCATTGCCGCTTGGTGCCTGGGGATTCACCGCTGGGCTACCGTTTGCCGTTGGGCTCGCAGCCTTGGGTAAAAGCGGCCGAGTATCCGTTTATTCATGCTCAGGACCCGAATCAGGACTTCCCGGCGCTGCCGGATACCGCACAGCTCAACAGTCATGGCGAAACGGCAACGGCGGACGAGCGTGCGCCGCAGATCGACGAGTCCGCCGATTGGCTGACCCGCACCGCGTTCTGCGCCGAGGCCCGCGAAGGGCGCTTGTACCTGTTCATGCCGCCGCTGGAGCGAGTCGAGGATTATCTGGAGTTGGTCGCGGCCATCGAGGCCACCGCCGAAGAATTGCATTGCCCGGTGCTGCTGGAAGGCTACGAGCCGCCGAGTGATGGGCGTCTGAGTAATTTTCGCATCACCCCGGATCCGGGCGTGATCGAGGTCAACGTGCAGCCGTCAGCGACCTGGGATGAGTTGGTCGAGCGCACCGAGTTTCTCTATGAAGAGGCGCGGCAGACGCGCCTGACCACTGAAAAGTTCATGATCGACGGTCGCCATACCGGTACGGGCGGCGGTAACCACTTCGTCCTCGGTGGCGCGACGCCTGGGGACTCGCCGTTTTTGCGCCGTCCCGATCTGCTGCGCAGCCTGATCAGCTATTGGCACAACCATCCGTCGTTGTCGTATCTGTTTTCCGGGTTGTTCATCGGCCCGACATCTCAGGCGCCGAGGGTCGACGAAGCGCGTAACGACGCACTGTACGAACTGGAAATCGCTTTCGCGCAGATGCCCGAGCCAGGTGAGGAATGTGCACCGTGGCTGGTGGATCGCCTGCTGCGCAACTTGCTGATCGACGTTACCGGCAACACGCACCGAGCCGAGTTTTGCATCGACAAACTCTATTCGCCGGACGGCGCTACCGGGCGGCTTGGCCTGCTGGAATTGCGCGCCTTTGAAATGCCACCGCATGCGCGCATGAGCCTGGCTCAGCAATTGTTGCTGCGGGCGCTGGTTGCACGCTTCTGGCGCGAGCCGTATGCGCCGCCGAAACTGGCGCGGTGGGGCACTGAGTTGCACGACCGCTTCATGCTGCCGCACTTCATCGAGCAGGATTTCGCCGACGTGATCGTCGAGCTCAATAGCGCTGGCTATCCGCTGCGGGCGGAATGGTTTGCGGCGCATCTGGAGTTTCGTTTTCCCAAGGTCGGCGATTACGCCGTCAACGGTATCGAACTGGAGCTGCGTCAGGCGCTGGAGCCGTGGCATGTGCTGGGGGAGGAGGGTGCGACGGGCGGCACGGTGCGTTACGTCGATTCATCGCTGGAGCGCTTGCAGGTCAAGCTCAAGGGCTTGCCGCCGCAGCGCTATCTGCTGACGTGCAATGGCGTTGCGGTGCCGCTGCATCCGACCGGGCGTGTTGGCGAGTTCGTGGCAGGCGTGCGTTATCGCGCCTGGCAACCGGCCAACTGCTTGCAACCGACGATTGCGGTACATGCACCGTTGGTGTTCGACTTGCTCGACACCTGGATGGGCCGTTCTCTGGGTGGTTGCCAATACCACGTCGCCCATCCGGGCGGGCGCAATTACGAGACGCTGCCGGTAAACGCCAACGAAGCGGAGAGCCGGCGCATGGCGCGGTTTTTCCGGATCGGACACACGCCTGGGAAACTTCCTGTACCTGATCTGACCATCTCCGACGAGCTACCCATGACTCTCGATTTACGACGTTTCTGAATCGCACGCGACACGCGGATTTTTCGTATATCCGCGCGTCATGTGCCTGCGTTAGTCTGACCGTTCCTTGCTGTCTGCCGAGCTTTCCATGCCTGACCTGCTAGACCGCTACCCGCTGACGGCGGGCACTTATCACGAACTGCTTGATAGCAGTGGTGCGGTGCGTCCGCATTGGCAACGGCTGTTCGATCAATTGCAGCGCAGCACACCCGCTCAACTGGTGCAGCGTCAGGCGTTGCTGGCGCGGCAGATTCAGGAAAACGGCGTCACCTATAACGTCTATGCCGACCCCAAAGGTGCAGATCGCCCGTGGGAGCTGGATCTGCTGCCCCATGTGATTGCGGCGGATGAGTGGCAGCAACTGTCGGCCGGGATTGCCCAGCGGGCGCGGTTGCTCAATGCCGTGCTGGCCGACTTGTACGGGCCGCAACGCTTGATCAGCGAAGGCCTGCTGCCGGCGGAACTGGTGTTCGGGCACAACAATTTTCTCTGGCCCTGTCAGGGCATCGCGCCGCCGGAAGGAGCGTTTCTGCATCTATACGCAGTCGATTTGGCGCGCACGCCGGACGGGCGCTGGTGGGTCACCGCAGATCGCACGCAAGCGCCGTCGGGCGCGGGCTATGCGCTGGAAAACCGCACCATCGTCTCCCGCGCCTTCCCCGAGTTGTACCGTGATCTGAAGGTGCAGCATCTGGCGGGGTTCTTTCGCACCTTGCAGGAAACCCTGGTCCGGCAGGCACCCTGCGACGATGACGCGCCGCTGGTGGTATTGCTCACGCCGGGACGATTCAACGAAAGCTATTTCGAACATCTTTATCTGGCGCGCCAGCTCGGCTATCCGCTGGTAGAGGGCGGCGACCTCACGGTGCGCGATGCCACGGTGTACCTGAAAACCCTCAGCGGCCTGCGCCGGGTACACGCAATCATGCGCCGGCTCGATGACGACTTCTGCGATCCACTGGAGTTGCGCACGGACTCTGCGCTGGGCGTTCCCGGCTTGCTTGAGGCGGTACGCCAGGGACGGGTACTGGTCGCCAACGCGCTCGGCAGCGGTGTGCTCGAGTCGCCGGGTTTGCTCGGCTTTCTGCCCAGGATCAACCAATTCCTCTTCGGCGAAGAACTTATTCTGCCGTCCATTGCGACCTGGTGGTGTGGCGAGGCGCCGGTATTGGCCCAGGCGCTGGAAAAACTGCCTGAGCTGTTGATCAAACCGGCGTTTCCCTCACAAAGCTTCGCACCGGTATTTGGCCGTGATCTGAGTGAAAAACAGCGCCAGTCCCTCGCCGAGCGCATGCAGGCGCGACCTTATGCGTATGTAGCGCAAGAACTGGCCCAGCTGTCGCAGGCGCCGATCTGGCAGGCCGAGGACGGACAGCTGCAACCGCGAGCCATCGGCATGCGTGTTTACGCTACAGCCAGTCAAGAAGGTTATCGAGTGCTGCCCGGTGGTTTGACCCGCGTGGCTGCCGAGGCGGATGCCGAAGTGGTGTCGATGCAGCGCGGCGGCGCGAGCAAGGACACGTGGGTGCTGGGTGATCGACCGCCCAGTGGCGAGCAATGGAAAACCCAACGCAATGTCGGCGTGCACGATCTGGTGCGCCGCGATCCCTATTTGCCATCGCGAGTGGTGGAAAACCTGTTCTGGTTCGGGCGTTATTGCGAGCGTTGCGATGACAGTGCGCGACTGCTGCGGATCATGCTCGCGCGCTATGTCGATGGCGACGATCCGCAAGCCTTACAGGCGGCTGTCGAACTGGGCGAGCGCCTGATGCTGCTGCCGGAGGAGGGCGAGTTGCCGGAGCGATTGCTGGCGGCGTTGCTGGGCGAGGACTGGTCATTCAGCCTGCGCTCCAACCTGCAACGCTTGCAGTGGGCGGCCTCGCAGGTGCGCGGCAAGCTCTCGCGGGAGAACTGGCAGGCGTTGGTCGAATTGCAGCGCGAAGCGATGGAGCTGGACACCGACGAGCCGGACTTCGGCGAACTGCTGGATTTTCTCAACCGTCTGGTGATGTCGCTGGCGGCGCTATCGGGTTTCGCGCTCGACGACATGACCCGCGACGAAGGCTGGCGCTTCCTGATGATCGGTCGGCGCATCGAGCGCCTGCAGTTTCTCAGCAGCAGTCTGGCGGCGTTCCTGCGCGGGGCCGGGGCGTTTGATCAGGCAGGTCTTGAATGGCTGCTGGAGTTGGGCAACAGCAGCATCACCTACCGTTCCCGTTATCTGGCGGTGGCTCAATTAATTCCGGTGCTCGACCTGTTGCTGCTCGATGAACAGAACCCGCATGCGGTGCTGTTCCAGTTGAAACTGGTGACCCGCACCTTGAAGCGCTTGAACGATGATTTCGGCGTGCCACGGGAAACCGGATTGCCGCAACTGGTCGAGCATCTGGCGCGATTTGATCTGGGCTGCCTGGAGAATCCGTTGTTCGGCGAGTCCAGCGTTCGTGCGGCACTCGATGGCCTGGCGGATCTGCTTCAAGAGATTGCCGATGCCAGCGGACAGGTGTCGGATCGCCTGGCCCTGCGCCATTTCGCCCACGTCGATGATGTCAGCCAGCGTACGGTGTCCGTCTGATGAGCGCGCATTACCAAATCTTTCACGACACCTGTTATCACTACGACAGCCCGGTTTCCCTGGCGCAGCAACTGGCGCACCTGTGGCCGCGCGAGTGCAGCTGGCAGCGCTGCACCGAGCAGCAATTGCTGATCAGCCCGGAGCCGACGGCTCGGCGTGATGAGCTGGATGTGTTCGGCAATCCGCTGACCCGGCTGGCGTTCGAGCGACCGCATGATGAGTTGCAGGTCAATGCTCGCCTTACCGTCGAAGTGCTGGCGCGGCCGGCGCTGGATTTCACTCAGTCGCCGGCGTGGGAGCTGACGCGCAATGCGCTGACCTACAGCAGCCAGCCGTTGTCTGCCGAGTTGCTTGAGGCGTGCCGCTACCGTTTTCAGTCGCCGTACGTGCATTTGAAACGCAGCTTCGTCGAGTTTTCACAGAGTTGTTTTCCACCGGGCCAGCCCTTGATGCTGGGCGTGCAGGCGTTGATGCAGAAGATCTTCAGCGAATTCACTTTTGATGCCGAAGCGACCCAGGTGGCAACGCCACTTGTGGAAGTGCTGGAGCGGCGCCGTGGTGTCTGTCAGGACTTCGCCCACCTGATGCTGGCCTGTTTGCGTTCGCGAGGGTTGGCGGCGCGTTACATCAGCGGATATTTGCTCACGCAGCCACCACCGGGGCAGCCACGGCTGATTGGTGCCGATGCGTCGCATGCGTGGGTTTCGGTGTTTTGCCCGGTACTGGGCTGGGTGGATTTTGATCCGACCAATAACGTGCGGCCCGCGCTGGAGCACATCACATTGGCGTGGGGGCGGGATTTTTCCGATGTTTCGCCGTTGCGTGGGGTGATACTCGGTGGCGGCAGCCACGATCCCGAGGTCCGCGTTACGGTAATGCCATTGAATGAGTGATAACGAATTCTGTGGGAGCGGGCTTGCCCGCGATGACGGAGTGTCTGTGACGACTTTGTTGGATGTGCCGCAGCCATCGCGGGCAAGCCCGCTCCCACAGGGTTTCGTATCGAATTCTGAGGAGTGAAGGCTGTGAGGGCCGGCGGTGAAGCCGCCAGCCCCGTCACAAATCCGCTGGGTCTGATTCGATGATCAAACCCGGTGGGGCTCAGGCGTCAGGCGCCTGATCTTTCGGTGTTTCGGTTGCATCAACATCATCTTCTGTTGCCACTTCACCCTCAGGGTTCAGTGCTGCTTCTTCAGCGGTTTGTTTCTTGCGCTGAAGCTTTTCCTCTTTCTTCTGCTCCTTTGCCAGGTCTCGTTGACGTTTGGCGAAGGAATAATTGGGTTTGGCCATGGGCGATCCTCTAGGTCGAAGGTGAGGTTGAGCGGCGCGTATTCTGCCCTGTATCGGTGCCCGACGGTTAGCCGGGTTTCTGATCGACCCACTTGGGTGTGACGGTCGGTTGCCAGTTATCCAGAGACTCGAGCAGTGTTTGCGGCGATTCGCTCACTTGCAGCATGTCACGGTGTGGCGCGCGAACGAAGCCTTCGCCGACGATATGGTCAAGAAAAGCAGTGAGTTTGCTGTAGAAACCGTTCACTTCCAGCAAGCCCAGCGGCTTGCCGTGGTAGCCGAGTTGGCCCCAGGTCCAGACTTCGAACAGTTCTTCCAGCGTGCCAAGGCCGCCCGGCAGAGCGATAAAGGCGTCACTGAGTTCGGCCATGCGTGCCTTGCGGGCGTGCATGCCGTCGACGACTTCCAGACGCGTCAGGCTTTTGTGGCCGATTTCCTTGTCCATCAGACTCTGCGGAATGATGCCGATCACTTCACCGCCAGCGGCCAGCGCGGCGTCGGCGACAATCCCCATCAAACCGACAGCGCCACCGCCGTAGACCAGCGTCAGCTTGCGCTCGGCGAGGGCCTTGCCAAGGGCAACAGCCGCTTCGGTATAAGCCGGAACAGTGCCAGCGTTGGCACCACAAAATACACACACGGATTTCAGAGACATGCCTTTCTCCTGGGTCAATCCGTCACAGGGTACTGGCTGGCACGCCTTGATCCAAGGTCTAGACTTCGCGTTCCGGCGATTCAAAGGTACCGCTGGCACCACAGGCGTAGGCGGCAAGCAAACTGCACAACAGACCGTTAAAGAACATGACAGGCACTCCGTCTCAGTAGATGCGCCGATCATAGGGCTGGCAGGAGAATCTGGCCGTTAGATTGTGTCGATGAGTGTCATAGCCTGAAAGTTGTATACAATTTTTGACTCAAGTCATAGGAACTTGCGAAGATTTCAGGCAGTCTTTCAACCATTCGTGATTTTGTTAACCCTGCCTTGGAGATTCACCATGTTTTCCAAAGTTGTTGCGGTATCCCTGCTGGCGCTGGCCAGCAGCCAATTGATGGCTGCCGAGTGCAAAACCACCGTTGACTCCACCGATCAGATGTCCTTCAACACCAAGGAAATCGTGATCGACAAGAGCTGCAAGACTTTTACCGTCGAACTGACCCACTCCGGCAGCCTGCCGAAGAACGTCATGGGGCATAACCTGGTGATCAGCAAAGAAGCTGACATGCAGCCTATCGCTACCGATGGCCTGGCTGCCGGGATCGACAAGAACTACCTGAAGGACGGTGATGCTCGCGTCATCGCGCATACCAAGATCATCGGCGCGAAGGAAACCGATTCGCTGACCTTTGATGTATCGAAGCTCGATGCCAACGAAAAATATGGTTTCTTCTGCTCCTTCCCTGGCCACATTTCGATGATGAAAGGCACTGTGACCCTGAAGTAATTCAGGGGGCAGCTTTCACTGGAAACGCCGTTGCGGCATGGTCGCAGCGGCGTTTTTTTGCATCTGATTTGGAGTGTTTTTTTGCCTTGGTTTCTCGGAGACCGTTGGTCGGAAAAACGTACCACCCTGTAATTTCTGACAGTAGACGAGTTACGCGAAACGAAGCTGAATGAGGTTTCATTTTTCGCGAAAAGGAACTTCATGATGCGCAGTCAAGAAAATCAGACGACGATCGATAGGGTGGAGGATACGAACGAACGACTCCTGGAGTCTGGCGCTGACACTACCGACGCATTATTGACGATATTCGGCAGGGGGCAACCTTTTGATCAGATCCATATCAAGGATGAAGGGCGCCTGCTTGATACGGTTTCAGCTGACGACTTGGGAAACTGGAAAGCCAGACCCTTTGCAAACGAAGTGAAGATGTATTTTCTCACTGCAACAGGTGGCGATGGTCTACCGTCGGATGATTGGAGGATCAATATGAAGGCCCCCAGTCCGGTCTTCATTGACGTTGTCAGAGATTCCAAAGGGGAAATTCTACAAAATGGCACTACTTACGAAACTCAAGTAACCGTGACCGGGCGAGCGTCTCCTTTTATTTCCGTCCGTGTAGGATCGACTGTAGGAGGCGTCTACAGCGTGCATGTGATTGCAACGCAATCGGGTACCTGGATCGCGGAACTGGTGAATCTCAAGCCCACTTTGCATGCTATTCAAGCGAAGACGGATGATTTGACGTTCCCTTCGGAACAACGGGTTTTCACGGTCAATCCGAGAGTGGATCTGGGGATAGATCAAATCAGGGACTCTCTGCGACCTATTGAAAATGGTGGTAGTACGTATGACCCCGAACTGCAATTGTTCGGCTGGTTTTCCCGCGGGGCAGGCAAATTAGATCTTTATGATGGTGAACAGCTCGTTTTCAGCGGCCTCGACATTCGTGAAGGGCGGTGGCAGACGCCTGCCCACACGTTTGCAGAAAAGGAATATGACTTCATTGTAAAGACGCCGGACGGGGAGCAGCAGTCGGTTGCGTGGCGTATTACCGTGAAACCGGCATTGCTGCTAACTATCGACAGCATAAGAGACAGCCAGGGTGAAATTGCTGACGGCGGTGAAACGGGGGAGTTGCAACTGCAACTTCGTGGCAGAGCACCCGAAAATACGTTGGGACTGAAAATTTATGACGGTGATGATTATCTGACTGATGCAACGGTTCTCGATAACGGGAACTGGACTGCCAGCGTTTCACTGTCAGAGATCAAGGATTATGTGTTCTTTGCAAAAGCGTCAGATTCCGAGCAGCGTTCCAACGCTTGGAAAGTCCAGGTCCGAGAAAAGACCAAGCTCTTTATACAATCAGTCAGGGGCGATGATCTGGTTCCTATTGGAAACCCGGGTGAGACTCGGTTCACTACTTTGAAGCTGATAGGTCGAGCAGAGCGGGGAGAGCACGGTTACATCGTTGATGGTTCCGTCAGCCCTCCACAAGATCTATTTCCGTTCCAGGCCGACAAAAACAACGACTGGGAGGTCAATATTCCTCATCTGGAGCGTCGAGAATATCGCTTCATTGCGAGGTCCACGGCGGACCGTGAGTCCGAATCATGGGTTGTCAGTATATTGCCGTAATAGCATAAGCCTGTTTGTCACGCGCACCGGGCCGGGAAACCCGATGCGCGTTGCCAATCAAGGCGCGAACGGCATCACGCGTTTGTGATGGGTCTTGTTGTAGGTCGCGACAATGATGTTGAACGCCTCTTCACGCACCGCCTCGCCATGCAGGAACGCATCGATTTCGGCATAGGTGACGCCGTGCGACGCTTCGTCCGGTTTGCCCGGCGACAGGTCTTCGAGATCCGCCGTCGGGACTTTCTCCACTAGCGATTCCGGTGCACCAAAGCTGCGTGCAATCGCGCGCACCTGGTTTTTCACCAGACCGCTGAGCGGGGCCAGGTCGCAAGCGCCATCACCGAATTTGGTGAAGAACCCCATGACCGCTTCCGCCGCATGATCGGTGCCGATCACCAATCCGTTCGCCGCGCCGGCGATGGTGTATTGGGCGACCATACGCATGCGCGCTTTGGTGTTGCCGAGCACGAAGTCCACCGACACCGCGTGCTTGCCTTCAAACGCTGCCACTTCACTGGCCAGCGATTTCACCGCCGGGCCGATGTTGACGGTGTGGCGTTCGTCCGGGGCGATGAAGTCCACCGAGGCCTGGGCATCGTGTTCGTCGAACTGGGTTTCATACGGCAGACGCACGGCGATGAATTTGTAGCTGTTGTCACCGGTCTGGTCGCGCAATTCACGCATTGCGCGCTGGGCCAGCAGGCCGGCGGTCAGCGAGTCGACACCGCCGCTGATGCCCAGCACCAGCGTCTTGAGCCCGGAATTGACCAGGCAATCCTGAATAAAGGTAATGCGCCGGGCGACTTCGGCCTGCAGGGCCTTGTAGTCGGCGAACGGCGGTTGCACCTTGAGCTGTTCAGCAATCTCACGCTGTACGGCTTGCATGAATTCACTCCTTGCTAGATAGACTGGAATCGGCAGGAACCTGGAAAACGTGTCGCAAATAGGCGACGAAATTCGGGTCTTTGCAGTGGGTCTTGCCTGGCTCGTCGGAGATCTTCGCCACCGGTTGGCCGTTGCAGGCGGTCATTTTAAGCACGATGCTCATCGGTTCGACACCCGGAATGTCGCAGGTGAGGTTGGTGCCGATGCCGAAGCTCACGTTGATCCGACCGTGCAGCGCGCGGAATATTTCCAGAGACCTGGGTAGCGTCAGGCTGTCGGAAAACACCAGGGTCTTGCTCATCGGGTCGATGCCGAGCTTGTGGTAGTGGGCGATGCATTTTTCGCCCCAGGCCACAGGGTCCCCGGAGTCGTGGCGCAGGCCATCGAAAAGCTTGGCGAAAAACAGGTCGAAGTCGCCGAGGAAAGCATCCGTGGTGATGCAGTCGGTGAGGGCGATCCCGAGCAAACCCCGGTACTCACGCACCCAGCAATCGAGCGCGGCGATCTGGCTGTCGATCAATCGCGGGCCGAGTTGCTGATGGGCCATGATCCATTCATGGGCCATGGTGCCCAGCGGTTTCATGTCCAGTTCGCGGGACAGGTGCACGTTGCTGGTGCCGACGAAACGCCCGGGGAAATCGTGCTTGAGCACGTTCACCACTTCTTCCTGCACACGGTAGGAAAAACGGCGGCGGGTACCGAAATCGGCGACCTGCAATTGCGCCAGTTCGTCGGCCGAGGCGTTGGCGGTCAGCCAGTCAAATTTGCGATAGAGCTGTTCACGGGCCTGTTCCAGCACCGTTTCGCGGTAGCGATAGCGGTTGCGCACTTCGCTGACAATCGCCAGCAGCGGCACTTCGTAGAGGATCACATGCAGCCACGGCCCACGCAGGCGGATGAACAGCTCGCCGTTTTCGATACCGGTGTGCAGATAGCGCAGGTTGAAGCGGAACAGTCCGAGAAAGCGCAGGAAATCCGGTTTGAGGAAACTGATGCGCTCCAGAAAACTCAGTTGATCGGCGCTCAGGCTCAGTTCGGCCAGACGCTCGATCTGATAGCGGATCTCGGCCAG
The DNA here is from genome assembly GCF_058786735.1 of Pseudomonas sp. FW305-7. Classification (NCBI taxonomy): domain Bacteria; kingdom Pseudomonadati; phylum Pseudomonadota; class Gammaproteobacteria; order Pseudomonadales; family Pseudomonadaceae; genus Pseudomonas; species Pseudomonas sp. FW305-7. Next base: position 34,589 of record NZ_JBYSZA010000007.1, on the reverse strand, counting down.
ATACGGGCGCAGATCCTCGCTGTTACGGCAACGAAACTCCCATTCGACTTCGACGTTGGGGTAGTTGTGCAGCACCGCCTGCATCATCGTCAGCTTGTAGAAGTCGGTGTCGAGCAGGTTCTGCACGATGCGATCGGCAAACACACTCTCGCTCATAAACGGGTCTCCGGGTGCGCCGCGCGTTGGCGCGGTATCAATCAATGGCGCTAGTGGCGCATATCAGCGGTGGGAATTGCCAGCGATTTCTGTTCTGGGTCAGGTCAATTGTGGTGAGGGGATTTATCCCCGACCGGCTGCAAAGCAGTCGTCGCTCTTGAGATTTTGGGGCCGCTGCGCGACCCATCGGGGATGAATCCCCTCGCCAAAGGGGGCGGGTTTCAGCCCGGAGTGTCGATCTGTTCGAGCATCCACTTTACAAAATCGCGCACCTTCGGCACCTCCGCCGAGTGCTCCGGGTACGCCAGGTAGTAGGCGTCACTGCTGGGCATTGCATGCTGCCAGGGAATGACCAGTTTGCCGTCGGCCAACTCTTCTTCCACCAGAAACCGTGGTAACAGCGCCACGCCGCAGCCGACCTGCGCGGCGCGGATGCACATATAAAAGGTTTCGAAGCGCGGTCCGTGGTAGCTGTGTTCGGTCTGATAACCCTGACTGTCGAACCAGTCATGCCAGGCCTGTGGCCGCGAGGCATTCTGCAGTAACACCAGATCGGTGAGTTGCGTCGGGTCAGTAAACGGTTGATCGGGCAGGCTGCCGGGGGCGCAGACCGGTACCAGCTCTTCACCGAACAGCTTCAGGCATTCGGTGCCGGGCCGTGAGCCCTGACCAAAATAGAACGCCAGATCGCTGCGGCCTTGCAGCAGATCATCCGCTTCCTGTTCGTTGCACAAATCCAGATGAATCGAGGGATGGCGCAGACGCCAGCCCTTCAGACGCGGCACCAGCCAGCGGGCGCCGAAGGTCGATGGTGTGGAGACGCGCAGGACTTCGGTCTCGCCGCCGTAGGAACGCAGGTAATGCGTCGACATTTCCACTTGCGTGAGGATTTTTCGTACTTCGACCAGATACAAATCCCCGGCCGGGGTCATCTGCAAACGCCGACGTACGCGGCGGAACAACAAGTGCTGCAACAATTCCTCAAGCTGCGCGACCTGTTTGCTCACGGCGCTCTGGGTCAGGTTCAGTTCCTCGGCGGCCCGGGTGAAGCTCAGGTGCCGGGTCACGGCCTCAAAGCACTGCAACGCAGTAATCGACGGCAGGTGGCGTTTGTTCAGCATGACGGATCCTTTTCTTGTCTTTCTATGCGCAGCATGAATAAACGGAATGATATCTCGCGTAAAGGTCGTTTGTTGACTCGCCGTACTGACGCTACAACTAAAGGCCTGCCCGGTCGTGCAACAGCGGCCGCACACATTCAGTTTTTTGCTTGAGGAGTGACCCATGGTTGCCGCATTGCTTGATCGTCTTGGTGTGAACCCGGCCCTGTACCAGAACGGCAAAGTGCCGGTGCATTCGCCCATCGACGGCAGCCGCATCGCCGCCGTGAACTGGGAAGGTCCGGCGGAAGTCGAGCAGCACATCAGTCGCGCAGATCATGCGTTCGAAGCCTGGCGCAAAGTCCCGGCCCCGCGTCGCGGTGAATTGGTGCGCCAGTTTGGTGAGGTGTTGCGCGAATACAAGAACGATCTCGGTGAGCTGGTTTCCTGGGAAGCAGGCAAGATCACCCAGGAAGGCCTGGGCGAAGTTCAGGAGATGATCGACATCTGCGACTTCGCTGTCGGCCTGTCCCGCCAGTTGTACGGTTTGACCATCGCGTCCGAGCGCCCGGGCCACCATATGCGTGAAACCTGGCATCCGCTGGGCGTGGTCGGGGTGATCAGCGCGTTCAACTTCCCGGTCGCGGTGTGGGCGTGGAACACCACCCTGGCGCTGGTCTGCGGCAACCCGGTGGTATGGAAACCGTCGGAGAAAACTCCGCTGACAGCACTGGCCTGTCAGGCCCTGTTTGACCGTGTGGTGAAGAATTTCAGCGATGCTCCGGCGAATCTCTGCCAGGTGATCATTGGTGGTCGCGATGCCGGCGAAGCGCTGGTTGATGACCCGCGTGTGGCGCTGATCAGCGCCACCGGCAGCACCCGCATGGGCCGCGAAGTGGCGCCGAAAGTCGCCGCACGTTTTGCCCGCAGCATTCTCGAACTGGGCGGCAACAACGCGATGATCCTCGGCCCAAGCGCCGATCTGGACATGGCGGTACGCGCCATTCTGTTCAGCGCAGTCGGCACCGCCGGTCAGCGCTGCACCACGCTGCGCCGCCTGATCGCCCATGAGTCGGTGAAAGAAGAAATCGTCACCCGTCTGAAAGCCGCCTACGCGAAAGTGCGCATCGGCCATCCGCTGGAAGGCAATCTGGTTGGCCCACTGATCGACAAACACAGTTTCGAAAACATGCAGGACGCGCTGGAGCAAGCGTTGAGCGAAGGCGGCCGGGTGTTCGGCGGCAAGCGCCAACTGGAAGATCAGTTCCCGAATGCCTATTACGTGTCGCCAGCCATCGTTGAAATGCCGGAACAGAGCGATGTGGTCTGCAGCGAGACCTTCGCGCCGATTCTCTACGTGGTCGGTTACAGCGATTTCCAGGAAGCGTTGCGCCTGAACAACGCTGTACCGCAAGGCCTGTCGTCGTGCATCTTCACCACTGACGTGCGTGAGGCCGAGCAGTTCATGTCGGCGGTCGGCAGCGATTGCGGCATCGCCAACGTCAACATCGGCCCGAGCGGCGCCGAGATTGGCGGCGCCTTTGGTGGCGAGAAAGAGACCGGTGGTGGTCGTGAGTCGGGCTCCGACGCTTGGCGCGCATATATGCGTCGCCAGACCAATACCGTGAACTATTCGCTGGAGTTGCCGCTGGCGCAGGGCATCACCTTCGACTGAGTCTTTCCGGTCAGGTCGATCGTTCCCACGCTCTGCGTGGGAATGCCTCACCGGACGCTCCGCGTTCGCTTTTGGGACGCAGAGCGTCCCTGACTGCATTCCCACGCAGAGCGTGGGAACGATCATTTTGCTGTGTTTGGCAGGTTTCTGTTGGAGTCTGGCAATGCCGTTACGCGAAGAATGTCTGTGGGAAAAACTCACGCCGCAAAGGCCGGATAACACCGCGCTCAGGGGCGAAGTCAAAGTCGATGTCTGCGTGATCGGCGCCGGGTTCACCGGATTGTCGGCGGCGCTGCATCTGTTGGAACAAGGCAAGACCGTTTGCGTGCTGGAAGCCCATCGGGCCGGTCACGGCGGTTCCGGACGCAACGTCGGGCTGGTCAACGCCGGCATGTGGATCCCGCCGGACGAGATCGAGGCCGGGTTTGGCGAGGCGGTCGGCAGTCAGCTCAACCGCATGTTGGGTGCGGCACCGGCGCTGGTGTTCAGCCTTGTGGATAAGTACAACATCGATTGCCAGTTGCGCCGCGAAGGCACCTTGCACATGGCGCACAACGCCAAGGGTGAGGCGGATTTGCGCAGTCGCGAACAGCAATGGAAACGTCGCGGCGCACCGGTTGAGCTGCTGACCGGCAAGGCGTGCGAGCAAGCGACCGGCACGCAAAAAATTGCCGCCGCGTTGCTCGACCGACGCGCCGGCACGCTCAATCCGATGGCCTATGTCACCGGGCTGGCCAACGCCGTGAAGGGGCTCGGTGGGCAGATGTTTGATCATTCGCCGGTTACTCGTCTTGAGCGCATCGGCCCGCAATGGTCCGTGCAGACCGAGCACGGTTCGGTACTGGCCGAGCAGGTGGTCATCGCCTCCAACGCCTACACCGAAGGCGACTGGACCGAACTCAAGCGCAACTTCTTTCCCGGTTATTACTATCAGGTCGCCTCGGTGCCGCTGAGTGAAGACGCCGCGCAAGAAATTCTCCCGGGCGGGCAGGGCTCGTGGGACACCCGCCAGGTTTTGAGCAGCATTCGCCGCGACAAGGAAGGGCGGCTGCTGCTCGGCAGTCTCGGCAACGGCAACCAGAAGCCGACCTGGTTTCTCAAGGCCTGGGCCGACCGCGTTCAGCAGCATTATTTTCCCAATCTGAAACCGGTCGAGTGGGAGTGCACCTGGACCGGGCGCATTGCCTTTACCCCTGATCACCTCATGCGCTTGTTCGAACCGGCGCCGGGACTGGTGGCTGTCACCGGCTACAACGGTCGCGGGGTGACCACCGGCACCGTGGTCGGCAAGGCTTTCGCTGATTACCTGTGTCACGGCAATCCGCAAGCCCTGCCGATTCCCTTTGCACCAATGCAGCCTCTGGCGGGCGTGGGCTTGCGCAGTTGCCTGTATGAGGCCGGGTTCTCGCTGTATCACGCAGGCCAGTGCCTGCGCATCGTGATTTGAGTGTTGAAATATGTTGCCGGAAGCGGCGCTTTTCGATGTAGCGACTAGCCTGTAATGGTGCGGGTTGTAGCAGTCCCGCACCAGCAGTGTGCAGTTCGGTGACGCGGGCTGTTACAGGCTGGTTGCACGTCGTTTGGCGCCGCGGTTGCAATGATGGCGCATGCGGGTTGCGCCTGAAAAAATAAATGGTTTCACCTTCCGCGGTTTAGACGGTTGCACGCCCAATGAAAATGGGAACGAAACAGTCGAAATAACAAGAAAGCAGCGACTTTTTGAAGAATAAAAAACCGATGGCACGGCGCTTGCTCAGAGCATTCAGTGAAGTGAAGTCGCAGTGCCAACTAAAAAAAACCTTGGAGCACCACCTCATGTCCCAGACGTTTTACAAGAAAGGCTTTCTGGCCCTCGCAGTGGCTACTGCGTTGGGTGTTTCTGCGTTTGCTCAAGCTGATGTGAAAATCGGTGTAGCGGGTCCAATGACTGGCGCCAACGCGGCATTTGGCGAGCAGTACATGAAGGGTGCACAGGCAGCGGCGGATGCGGTCAACGCGGCAGGCGGCGTCAACGGTGAAAAAATCGTTCTGGTCAAGGGCGATGACGCCTGCGAGCCGAAACAAGCGGTGACGGTCGCCAAGGACCTGGTCAACCAGAAGGTTGCCGGCGTGGTCGGGCACTTCTGCTCTTCTTCCACCATTCCAGCCTCGGAAATCTACGACGAAGCCGGTGTCATCGCGATCACTCCGGGTTCCACCAACCCGCAAGTGACCGAGCGCGGCCTCAGCGCGATGTTCCGTATGTGTGGGCGTGATGACCAGCAAGGCATCGTTGCCGGCGACTACATCGTCGACGTGCTCAAGGGCAAGAAAGTCGCGGTGCTGCACGACAAGGACACCTACGGCCAAGGCCTGGCGGACGCCACCAAGGCCCAGTTGGAAAAACGCGGCGTGAAGCCGGTGCTGTATGAAGGCCTGACCCGTGGCGAGAAAGACTTCAGCGCCGTAGTCACAAAAATCCGCGCGGCTGGTGCCGACGTCGTCTACTTCGGCGGCCTGCACCCGGAAGCCGGTCCACTGGTTAAACAGCTGCGTACCGAAGGCCTGAAAGACGTGAAATTCATGTCTGACGACGGCATCGTGACCGACGAACTGGTGACCACCGCTGGCGGCCCGCAATACGTCGACGGCGTGCTGATGACCTTCGGCGCCGACCCGCGCCTGCTGCCAGACAGCAAGACTGTAGTGGATGCATTCCGCAAGGCCGGCACCGAACCTGAAGGCTACACCCTGTACGCCTACGCCTCGGTCCAGACCCTGGCTGCCGCCTTCAACGGCGCCAAGTCCAACAGTGGCGAGAAAGCCGCCGAGTGGCTGAAAACCAACCCGGTGAAAACCGTCATGGGCGAGAAGGCCTGGGACAAGAAGGGCGACCTGAAAGTCTCCGACTACGTGGTTTACCAGTGGGACAAGGACGGCAAATACCATCAGCTGGAAAAACAGAAGTAAGGGCTGACGCGATCAGTTCAACCCACAAGGCCCTGTGGGAGCGGGCTTGCCCGCGATGACGGCTCGACAGTCGACACCTTTGTTGAATGTTCTACCGCTATCGCTGGCAAGCCAGCTCCCACAGGAGATCAGTGGGGCTGAACTCGCGCTCTGACATTGCTCCGACGTACATCTGTATTTTTCCTAGAAGAACCGCACACCCACAGGTGTGCAGGTTCTCATTGCGTGAGATTGCGTTATGGATGGTATTTTCCTGCAGCAACTGGTCAACGGCCTGACCCTCGGGTCGGTCTATGGCCTGATCGCCATCGGCTACACAATGGTCTACGGCATCATCGGCATGATCAACTTCGCCCACGGCGAGGTTTACATGATTTCTGCTTACCTGGCGGCAATCAGTCTGGCTCTGCTGGCTTACTTCGGTATTGAATCCTTCCCGCTCCTGATGCTCGGCACACTGGTCTTCACCATCGTCGTTACCGGGGTGTATGGCTGGGTCATCGAACGCATCGCTTACAAACCGCTGCGCAACTCCACCCGACTGGCACCGCTGATCAGCGCCATCGGTATCTCCCTGATCCTGCAAAACTATGCCCAGATCAGCCAGGGCGCCCGCCAACAGGGTGTTCCGACGTTGCTCACCGGCGCCTGGCGCATCGATATCGGCACCGGCTTCGTGCAGCTCACCTACACCAAGATTTTCATTCTGGTGGCCGCCTTCGTCGGCATGGGCCTGCTGACCTATGTCATCAAGTACACCAAGCTCGGCCGCATGTGCCGCGCCACTCAGCAAGACCGCAAGATGGCCTCGATTCTGGGGATCAACACCGACCGGGTGATTTCCTATGTGTTCATCATCGGTGCAGCCATGGCGGCGCTGGCCGGCGTACTGATCACCATGAACTACGGCACGTTCGACTTCTACGCCGGTTTCGTCATCGGCATCAAAGCCTTCACTGCCGCGGTACTCGGCGGGATCGGTTCGCTGCCGGGCGCGATGCTGGGCGGGATCATTCTCGGCATCTCCGAGTCGCTGTTCTCCGGTCTGGTCAACTCCGACTACAAAGACGTGTTCAGCTTCTCGCTGCTCGTACTTGTTCTGGTCTTCCGGCCGCAGGGGCTGTTGGGCCGTCCTCTTGTGTCGAAGGTGTAAGCGATGTCTTCAACCACTCAAAAAAACATCGATATCAAAAAAAGCCTGGTTGAGGCGATTCTTGCCGGCCTCATTGCCCTGATCGTGTTCGGCCCGATTGTCGGCGTCGTGCTCGAGGGCTACAGCTTCAATCTTGAGCCGACCCGCGTCGCGTGGATTATCGGCATTGTCATGATTGGCCGGTTTGCCCTCAGCCTGTTTCTGCAGACGCCCAAGGGCCTGAAGATTCTCGACGGATTCGAGAGCACCGGTTCCGGTGTTCATGTGTTGCCTGCCGATCACAAATCCTCGCTGCGCTGGATCATCCCGCTGCTGATTGTGCTGGCGGTCATCGTGCCGTTCGTCTCCAACTCCTATCTGCTGGGCGTGGTCATCCTCGGGTTGATCTACGTGTTGCTGGGGCTGGGGCTGAATATCGTGGTGGGCCTGGCCGGTTTGCTCGACCTCGGTTACGTGGCGTTCTATGCCATCGGCGCCTACGGTCTGGCGCTCGGTTATCAGTATCTCGGTCTGGGGTTCTGGACGGTGCTGCCACTGGCGGCGATCACCGCAGGTCTGGCCGGTTGCATCCTCGGTTTCCCGGTGCTGCGCCTGCACGGTGACTATCTGGCGATCGTGACTCTTGGCTTCGGTGAAATCATCCGTCTGATACTCAACAACTGGCTGTCGCTGACCGGCGGCCCGAACGGCATGCCGGCGCCGCTGCCGACATTTTTCGGTCTGGAGTTCGGCAAGCGGGCGAAGGATGGCGGGGTGCCGTTTCACGAGTTCTTCGGCATCGCCTACAACCCGGACGTGAAGTACTACTTCATCTACGCGGTGTTGTTCCTGGTGGTATTAGCCGTGCTGTACATCAAGCATCGTCTGGTGAAAATGCCGGTCGGCCGCGCCTGGGAAGCCTTGCGTGAAGATGAAATCGCCTGCCGTTCGATGGGCCTGAACCACGTACTGGTGAAGCTTTCGGCGTTCACCATCGGTGCCTCGACTGCCGGTCTCGCCGGGGTGTTTTTTGCCACGTATCAAGGCTTCGTCAACCCGACCTCGTTCACTTTCTTTGAATCGGCGCTGATCCTCGCCATCGTCGTGCTCGGCGGCATGGGCTCGACCATCGGCGTGGTGATCGCCGCATTCGTGCTGACCGTCGCGCCGGAACTGCTGCGCGGCTTCGCTGAATACCGCGTGCTGCTGTTCGGCATCCTGATGGTGTTGATGATGATCTGGCGACCACGTGGGCTGATCCGCATCAGCCGCACCGGGGTCACTCCACGCAAAGGTGCCATTCACTATGAGAGGACTGCGCCATGAGTGAAGTCGTACTCTCTGTTGAAAAACTGATGATGCATTTCGGCGGTATCAAGGCCCTGAGTGATGTCAGCCTGAAGGTCAAACGCAACTCGATCTTCGCTCTGATCGGCCCGAACGGCGCCGGCAAGACCACGGTGTTCAACTGCCTGACCGGGTTCTACAAAGCCTCCGGCGGCAAGATCGAACTCAACGTGCGTGGCCAGCAAACCAACGTGATCAAGCTGCTGGGCGAGTCGTTCAAACCGACCGATTTCGTCTCGCCGAAAAACTTCCTCAGCCGTCTGTATTACAAGATGTTCGGTGGCACCCATCTGGTGAACCGCGCAGGCCTGGCCCGGACCTTCCAGAACATTCGCCTGTTCAAGGAAATGTCGGTGCTGGAAAACCTGCTGGTGGCCCAGCACATGTGGGTCAACCGCAATATGCTCGCCGGCATCCTCAACACCAAGGGCTACCGCAAGGCAGAAAGCGATGCGCTGGATTGCGCGTTCTACTGGCTGGAAGTGGTCGATCTGGTGGACTGCGCCAACCGTCTCGCCGGTGAACTGTCCTACGGTCAGCAACGCCGTCTGGAGATCGCCCGCGCCATGTGCACGCGCCCGCAGATCATCTGCCTCGACGAACCGGCCGCCGGCCTCAACCCTCAGGAAACCGAAGCGCTGAGCGCGATGATCCGGCTGCTGCGCGACGAGCACGATCTGACCGTGGTGCTGATCGAACACGACATGGGTATGGTAATGAGCATTTCCGACCACATCGTGGTGCTGGACCACGGCATCGTCATCGCCGAAGGCGGGCCTGAAGCCATTCGCAACGACCCGAAAGTGATTGCCGCCTACCTGGGCGCCGACGAAGAGGAGCTGGTATGAGCCAACCGATCCTCGAACTCAAAGACCTGGACGTGTTCTACGGGCCGATCCAGGCGCTCAAAGGCGTATCACTGCAGATCAACGAAGGGGAAACCGTCAGCCTGATCGGCTCCAACGGTGCGGGTAAATCGACGTTGCTGATGTCGATCTTCGGCCAGCCACGGGCGGCGGGCGGGCAGATCCTTTATCAAGGCGTCGACATTACCCACAAGTCATCGCACTACATCGCCTCCAACGGTATTGCGCAGTCGCCGGAAGGGCGGCGGGTGTTCCCTGACATGACCGTCGAGGAAAACCTGCTGATGGGCACCATTCCGATTGGCGACAAGTACGCCAAGGAAGACATGCAGCGCATGTTCGAGCTGTTTCCACGGCTGGAAGAGCGCCGCACGCAACGGGCGATGACCATGTCCGGTGGTGAGCAGCAAATGCTCGCCATTGCCCGTGCGTTGATGAGCCGGCCGAAGTTGTTGCTGCTCGATGAACCGAGCCTGGGTCTGGCGCCGATCGTGGTGAAGCAGATCTTCGCGACCCTGCGCGAACTGGCGAAAACCGGCATGACCATTTTCCTCGTCGAGCAGAATGCCAACCATGCGTTGAAGTTGTCTGACCGGGCGTATGTGATGGTCAACGGCGAGATTCGCCTGTCCGGTACCGGCAAGGAATTGCTGGTGAACGAGGAGGTGCGTAACGCCTATCTTGGCGGCCACTGAGTTATCCCCAGCTACACACCGCCCCGGCGACGCAAGTCCCGGGGCTTTTTCATGCCCGGAAACCCACCATAACTCCTGTGGGAGCTGGCTTGCCAGCGATAGCGGTTTCCCCCTAAACAATGATGTTGGCAGTGACTCCCTCATCGCTGGCAAGCCAGCTCCCACAGTTAAAAGTGCGACCTTCGCCAAAATTGTGGAAAACAAATTCCGCTACCTGCCAAAGCGCGACATATAGACGCTGCAAATGGCTGTTTTTCCACAGTTTTGAGTTGTCCCCGTTTGCTGTGGAGCTGGCTGTGAATAACGTGGGAGTAGCTGGCTGAAAGCCTTGTATGGCGTGGCCTGTGGCGTTGTGATTGTTTTTTGATCAGGTGATTTGGCAGGAGCGTCAGGCGTGGTTGTCAACCTTTTTATGGTGGGCACAGAGCAGGCGATTCGCTGTGTGCTGACCTGTGGATAAGTCTGTGATTAAACTCTGGAAAGACTGCGCTAGGCAGCGTAATTGCTGGCCTCGCGCAATCACTGCTGTGACTGTTCGGTCGTGCAAAATGCCCTGTCCCGCACATCTGTTCCTTCAGGGTCAAGCAAAAAACTTTCTATTCACGCCGCAAAGCCTTGTGTGGCGCGGCTTTGCGCATTTCCACTTGCCCCCGGAAACTGTGGAAGGGCTTGTGGATAACGTGCGCGCATATGGCTGCAGGCCACGGTGGCTGTGCCGTTGGTACGGTTGGTTGTTTTTTGTACAGCGCGTGGGTGTTGCCCGTGAATGCGGGGCCGGGCATGCTGGCTGCTGATTTTCTATTCCAAGGGCTGCCCCGGTGGCCGAAGCAAGGAGAACACGATGTCCAACACCCTGTTTATCACCGGCGCAACGTCCGGTTTTGGTGAAGCCTGCGCCCGTCGTTTTGCCGAGGCTGGCTGGAAACTGGTGCTGACCGGTCGTCGTGAAGAACGCCTCAACGCGCTGTGCGCCGAGTTGTCGAAGCAAACCGAGGTGCATGGCCTGGTACTCGATGTGCGGGATCGCAAGGCGATGGAGGAGGCAATTGCCAACCTGCCGCCATCGTTCGCCAAGCTGCGCGGACTTATCAACAACGCCGGCCTGGCGCTGGGTGTGGACCCTGCGCCGAAATGCGATCTGGATGATTGGGACACCATGGTCGACACCAACGTCAAAGGCCTGATGTACGCCACTCGTCTGCTGCTGCCGCGCCTGATCGCCCATGGCCGTGGCGCCGGCATCGTCAACCTTGGCTCCATCGCCGGTAACTATCCGTATCCGGGCAGCCACGTCTATGGCGCGACCAAGGCATTCGTTAAACAGTTCTCGCTGAACCTGCGTTGCGACTTGCAGGGGACGGGCGTGCGGGTCAGCAACATCGAGCCGGGGCTATGCGAGAGCGAGTTCTCGCTGGTGCGCTTCGCGGGCGATCAGGAGCGCTACAACGCCACCTACGCCGGTGCCGAGCCGATCCAGCCGCAGGACATCGCCGAGACGATTTTCTGGGTGATGAATGCGCCTGCGCACATCAACATCAACAGCCTGGAGTTGATGCCGGTGAGCCAGACCTGGGCCGGTTTTGCTATCGAGCGTAACAAGGCATAACACCGCGTTGAGGCCATTCGCGAGCAGGCTCGCTCCCACATTGAAATGCGTTCCAAAGTGGGAGCGAGCCTGCTCGCGAAGAGGCCGAAACGGTCAAAACATGGCAATAAGGTAAACTCCCCTCGCAACAACCCAACCGCACCCTGCGGTTTTCAAGGTTTTTCGAGGAGTCAAAGTGAGTAACCGAGGTGAGCAGTCGCTGCTCAAACAATCGACCATCCTGATGTTCGCGGTGTCGATCGCCGGGATCGTCACCGGTTTTGTATCGGGTTCCCAATCCATCCTGTTCGATGGTTTTTTTTCGCTGATCGCAACGTTCATCAAAGTCCTGATGCTGATCACCGCCAGGTTGATCGCCAAGGAAAGCAATCACCGCTTCCAGTTCGGCTTCTGGCATCTGGAACCGATGGTGCTGCTGATCGAAGGCAGTTTCCTGCTGTTGATCGCCATCTATGCGTTTCTCAACGGTGTGTTCGGCATCATCAATGGCGGGCGCGAGATCGAGTTGGGTCTGGTGATCATCTATGCCGCAGTGTTTACCGTGGTTGAGTTTGGCTACTTCTTCTACGTGCGCCGGCGCAATCGCAAGCTCAAATCCACACTGATTCAGTTCGACAACATCAGTTGGCTGGTGGACGCGATGCTGTCGGTCGGCCTGTTGATCAGTTTTCTCGCGGCGCTGTTGCTCAAGTCCCAGGGCTATGGCGAGTGGGCAAGGTTTGTCGACCCGCTGATCCTGATCGTGCTGGCTCTGACCATGCTGCCACCGGCGTTCAAGATTCTCGGCCCGGCGTTGCGCGACGTGTTGGGTATCGCGCCGGACACGCTGGATGACCAGGTGCGTCAGGTGATGGATGCGGCGAAAGTCGAGCATGGTTTCGATGATTACGTGTCGTACGTGCAGAAGCACGGGCGGGCGCGGTTTATCGAGATTCATGTGGTGCTGCCGGCGGATTACGCGCTGAGCAGCGTCGGCCAGCTGGATGTGTTGCGCGAGGATATTTCGGCGAAGCTGGGCAAGCCGGATGCGGCGCGGTGGTTGACCATCAGCTTTACGGGCGACAAGAAGTGGGTTGCTTGATGTAACCCGGTTCTCTGCTGAGAACACAGTTTGTGGCGAGGGGATTTATTCCCGATGGGCCGCGCTTTCTTCAGGGCCGCTTCGCGGCCCATCGGGGATAAATCCCCTCGCCACAATAGATCCCTTCATCACAGCAGATCTCATTTGCATGAGATCAGCGTAGGTATTCGGTAAGGCCGCTGTAGCAAGTCGCAAGGTGATACGGCGTCGTCGACGGCATGTCCTTGCGGCTGACTTCACCCTGCTCATCACGACACTCATGCCAGCCACCCGCATGCAGGAAGCGCTGCTGTAGCGCCTGCAATTGGCGTAACACCGCGGCTTCGCTGTCGGGGCGCAACGTCAGGGCGCGCAGGTATTCAGCCTGAGCCCAGATCCGTTGAGTCGAATCTTTCGGGCGACCGTCCAGTTCCAGATAGAGCATCGCCCGCACCGCGCCGGAGGGCTGTTCGACGCCAAATTGCTCGGTAAACGCGAAAGCCTTGTCCAGCGCGGCATGCAGTTTCGAGCCGCGCAGCAATGGCGACGATTCGAGCAGGAAATACCATTCGAACTGATGCCCCGGCTCGTACCAGTTATCCACAGCCCCCAGCGGTTTCTCCATCAACACGCCCTGTTGCGGGTCGACGAAGTGCTTGTGCATGGCTGTGCATAACTCGATCAGCATCTGCTGCGTCGCGGCATCTTCGCGCACTGAAAGGGTGGCAAGAAACGCTTCGGCCAAGTGCATCAGCGGGTTTTGCAAAGGGCCGGTTTGCAAGGTGACCCAGTCGCGCTCAAGGCAGGCTTCGTACAAGCCGTCACCCGTGGCAAAACGTCGGCCGATGACTTCCAGCGCGGCGTTCAGCGTCGATTCCACCAGCGGCTCACGGGACTTTTCCCAATAATGCGCGCAGGCGAACAGGATGAAGGCGTGGGTGTACAGATCCTTGCGCTGATCGAGCGGTTTGCCCTGCGCATCGATGCTGTAGAACCAGCCACCGTGCTCGGCGTCATGAAAGTGCCGTTGCAGGGAACGGAACAGCGCCGCTGCACGTACTTCGGCGTTATCCACAACCCCGATCAGGCTGGAAAACAGATACAACTGCCGTGCGCAGGCCATCGCCCGATAGCGTTGCGGTGGCAGCGGTTGGTGGGCGGCGTCCAGCGCTTCGTAAGGCAGGGCCATGTCGGCATTCCAGCCCGGGCCTTGCCACAGCGGCACGATCACGTTCACAAAGTGCTGTTGCACATCGCTGAACAGGGCGGTCAATTCAGGCAGGGAGGCGGAGCGGGAAGCATGGGGCATTGGCGGACGTCGTCACGGCTGGGGCGATTGCGCGACATGGTAGCAGAGAGACCGACATTAGAGGCCCGGTGTCTGATCGGCCGTCATCGCTGGCAAGCCAGCTCCCACAGGGATCATTGGTGTTCACACAATTGTGGGCTTACCCAATAATCTGTGGGAGCTGGCTTGCCAGCGATGAGGCCGGTACAGGCGACAGCGATCAGCCTGCCAGCAACCAGGCACCGGTCACAGCCGAGGCAGCCCCTGCGAGGCGCACCAACGGTGCAGCCGCCTGAGGCAGGAAACGCACCACGGCGTAACCGGCAGCATGCAATGCAGCCGTTGCAGCCACAAAACCAGCGGCATACGCCCATGGGCTGGTCATCTCCGGCAATTCCAGGCCATGTGCCACGCCATGGAACAGCGCAAACACCGCCGTCGCCGCCACCGCCATCACCAGCGGCGGACGCACCGCCAGCGCTACGGCCAGGCCCAGCGCCAGTACCGACGCGGCAATCCCGCTTTCCAGTGCCGGCAATTCCAGCCCTTCAAAACCGAGCATGCCGCCGATCAGCATGGTGCCGACAAACGTGCACGGCAGCGCCCAGCGTGCTGCGCCTTGTTGCTGCGCCGCCCACAGACCGACAGCAACCATCGCCAGCAAATGGTCGAGGCCACCGATCGGATGGCTGATGCCGGCGATCAAACCGCTGTCGCCATGCCCAGGGTGAGCAAAGGCCAGTGCCGGGGTCAGCAGCAGCGCCACGGCGCCGAGAATACGATTGAGTGTCATGGATAAGCTTCCTTGTTGATAAATGAATCAGGCTGCGCTCAGCAACCCTTGGCGTTCGATGAAGGCAATGATGGCTTCCAGGCCCTGGCCGGTTTTCTGGTTGCTGAACACGAACGGCTTGCCGTTGCGCATGCGCTTGGTGTCGCTGTCCATCATTTCCAGCGAGGCACCCACCAGCGGCGCGAGGTCGATCTTGTTGATCACCAACAGGTCCGACTTGCAGATTCCGGGCCCACCCTTGCGTGGCAGCTTGTCGCCGGCCGAAACGTCGATCACGTAGATGGTCAGGTCGGACAGTTCCGGGCTGAAGGTCGCCGAGAGGTTGTCGCCGCCCGACTCCACCAGAATCAGGTCCAGACCGGGAAAGCGGCGGTTCAGTTGATCGACCGCTTCCAGGTTGATCGAGGCGTCTTCACGGATGGCCGTGTGCGGGCAACCGCCGGTTTCCACACCGATGATGCGCTCCGGTGCCAGCGCTTCGTTACGCACCAGAAAGTCGGCATCTTCACGGGTGTAGATATCGTTGGTGACTACGGCGAGGTTGTAGCGCTCGCGCAGCGCCAGGCACAGGGCCAGGGTCAACGCGGTTTTGCCGGAACCGACCGGGCCGCCGATGCCGACGCGCAGAGGTTGTGTATTCATGGTTGTTTCTCCTAAGAGCGGAACAGGCGGCTGTACTGGCGCTCATGGGCCATGCACGCCAATGACAGACCGAACGCGGCACTGCCGATGTGTTCGGGATTGATTCGGGTGGCATCCTGCTGCGCTCGTTGCAGCAATGGCAGCAGTTCGCTGGTCAGTCGTTGCGCGGCTTGCTGGCCCAGCGGCAGGGTTTTCATCAGCACGGCGAGCTGGTTTTCCAGCCAGCTCCACAGCCACGCAGCAAGCGCGTCTTGCGGGCTGATGCCCCAGGCGCGCGCGGCCAGCGCCCAGCACAGGGCCAGATGCGGTTCGGTGCACTGCGCGAGAAAGTCACGGGCCGGCGTGTCGAGTTCGGGCAAGCCGTTGAGCAACTGCTGCAACGAATAACCCATCTGCCGGCTCTCCAAGTGCAACTCGCGAGTCTCGCGGCTGGCGCGGTGGCTTTCGCAGAGGATCAGCAGCTCGGCCCATTGCTCGTCCGCCGCTGCTTGGCAATGCGCGAGCAACAGCGGCGCTTCAAAGCGCGACAGATTCAGCAACAACTGATCGCTGATCCAGCGGCGGGCGCCGTCCGGGTTGTTCACCCGGCCGTTATCCACCGCCATTTCCAGGCCTTGCGAATAGCTGTAGCCGCCAATCGGCAATTGCGGACTGGCCAGGCGCAGCAGCGCCCAAGCTGGGTTCATAAACGAACGCCGAACTGGTGCAGTTTCGGCGCGTAGTTGAAGTCCTCGTCGCCGTGTCGCGAATGGTGATGGCCGCCACCGTAGGCACCGTGTTCCGGCTGGAACGGCGCTTCGATCGCTTCTACTTGCGCGCCAAGCTGTTCGAGCATGGCCTTGAGCACGTAGTCGTCGAGCAAACGCAGCCAGCCATCGCCGACTTGCAGGGCGACATGGCGGTTACCGAGGTGATAGGCGGCGCGGGTCAGTTCGAAGGCGTTGACGCAGGTGACGTGCAGCAATTGTTCGGGCCGGGCGCAGACGCGGACGATACGGCCGTCTTCGGCCTGTAGGCATTCGCCGTCATACAACGGTGGCTGACCGCGCTCCAAAAACAACCCGACGTCTTCGTTTTCGGCACTGAAACAGCGCAAACGGCTTTTGCTCCGGGCTTCGAAGGTCAGGTGCAACTCGGCGGCCCAGACGGGTTGAGGGTCGATTCTGCGATGAATCACCAGCATGGGGAAAGCTTCCAGCAGTGGACAATACTCAGGCTAGAGCAAGGGGCTTGCCAATCGGACGAGATGTAGGAAATCCCTGTCGGAGCGTAGTGGATGTTTCAAGATGTTGCGGGATTCTGAGAGGTTTTGGTGCATGAAGTTTTTTACATGCACCAAATAGAGGCCGAGACGCTGCGCCTTTGTAGGAGTGAGCCTGCTCGCGATAGCGCTCTATCAGTCAGCAAATATTTGACTGAGAGAGCGCTATCGCGAGCAGGCTCACTCCTACAGGGGATTTGTGGTGTTGCGGGAAGAGGGGCGCTACTCGGTACTGCCCAGCCCTTGCCAGTGCTTGAGCCCGATAAAGATGAAGCGCAGTTGCTGAGTAATCTTCGCCTGCGGCGTCAGATGTTCAGGCAACGCTTCGGCGGGCGGATCGATGATGTCCGGCAAAGTGGCAAACACCGATTTGACGATCAGGTCAGCCATCACGCTCAGCCCGGCAGCATCCAGATGCTGCAGCTTGGGCATCAACGTCAGATCCGCCGCCAGGTCGGCGCTGATGTTCTCGCGTAAACGGCCAATGGCCTGACGCACCGGCAGCGAGCCGCCATATTGCTCGCGAGCGAGAAACAGGAACTGCGAACGGTTGGCGTTGACCACATCAAGAAAAATCCGCACCGACGCATCGATAATGCCGCCCATGACGAATTCGTTATGGCGCACCAGGCGAATGGTTTCGCGGAAGGTCTGACCGACTTCGCTGACCAGCACCAGACCGAGTTCATCCATATCGGCAAAATGTCGGTAGAAACCGGTGGGCACGATGCCGGCGGTCTTGGTCACTTCGCGCAGGCTCAGGCTGCCGAAACCTCGGCCGCTTTCCATCAAATGGCGGGCAGCATCCATCAGGGCGTTGCGGGTCTGTTGTTTCTGTTCGGCGCGGGGCAGCATCGCAGGTGTGTTCTTCGGCAAGACAAGCGCCGCACTCTAGCAAATCGGCCTAATCGGCGTCGAACGGCAGCGGGGAGATGCAGTGGGGACAGGGCGACTTCTTATTGGCTTCGGCTGAAAAGGCAAAAGCCCAATCCGGGGATTGGGCTTTTTTTCAGGGCCGCCATGGGCTTAGCTCACAGCGCTGTTGCGTTCGATCACACGGTCACCACCACCTTCGGCGAGCTGACCTTGAGGCGTCTTGTCGTAACCGTCTTCGACCAGGCCTTTCTCTTTCAAACGATCGTTACCACCTTCGGCAACCGATTGACCTTGTGGAGTCTTGTCATAGCCGTCTTCAACCAGGCCTTTTTCTTCCAGGCGGTTGCGACCGTTCTCGGCAAGTTGACCTTGTGGGGTCTTGTCGTAGCCATCTTCAGCCAAGGTCTGACCTTGTGGTGTGCGGTCATAGCCGTCTTCGGCGAGGGTCTGGCTGAACACCGAGTGGCTGTCCTTGACTTGCGGCGTGGCTTGATCGGCAGCAGGAAGAGCGAAAGCAGTGCTGGCTAGCATCGACAGGGTAAGGCTGAGCAGTAATTGGCGTTTCATGATGGGTTGCTCCTTGGGAGGGCGATAAAGTGGGTACGAGGGCAATGCTACTCTCGATAAGTCGATATAAAAGTTCATAAACGCAATGGTAATAATCAACAGAATTGATTGTTCTGCGGGGAGGCTCTAGCTCGGGCCTTTCAGAGGAGGGCTTTTGCACCGCTGTGGGTATTTTCGACCCACTCATGCCTCGCAAAAGTGCGGGACGCGGTAACGCTGTTCGACCGATTGGTCAGATTTCGCGCGGCTTTTCGCGCCTTAATCTGTCTTTTGATTAAACCTGCGGGCCTTTTGCCAGTCACAGGTTTCATAGGGGCCGTTTTGGCCCGCCGTTTCAGCTGTGCGCCGGGTTTTCGGCGTGCGGTCGTGATCAGGAGTTTTGTGCATGACGCGCACTGGAAAAATCTTCAGCTGGACCTTCGCCACCCTTGTATTGCTTTTGGCTGTGCTGGTGTTGGTCATCGTGTTTTTTGACTGGAATCGGATCAAACCGCCGCTCAACGCCAAAGTCTCGGAAGAGCTGCACCGACCGTTTGCCATCAACGGCAACCTCGCGGTGATCTGGCAGCGCGAGCCGGATGAGGGCGGCTGGCGTGCCTGGGTGCCGTGGCCGCATGTGGTCGCCGAGGATTTGAGCCTGGGCAATCCGGACTGGTCGAAAAAGCCGCAGATGGTCACGCTCAAGCGCGTCGAACTGCGCATTTCGCCGCTGGCGCTGTTGGCGCAACGGGTAGTGATTCCGCGGATCGATCTGACCGAACCCAACGCCGAGTTGCAGCGTCTGGCCGATGGCCGCGCGAACTGGACGTTCAAGTTCGACCCCAAGGATCCGAATGCCGAACCGTCAAACTGGGTCGTCGATATTGGCGCGATCAAGTTCGACAAAGGTCACGTCACGCTTGATGACCAGACCCTCAAGACCAATCTGGATGTGCTGATCGATCCGCTGGGCAAGCCGATTCCATTCAGCGAAATCGTCGGTGACAAAGCAGCGAAAACCGCGCAGGAAAAGGGTGCTGCACCGCAGGACTATGCCTTCGCGGTGAAAGTAAAAGGTCAGTATCACGGTCAGAATCTCGCTGGCCAGGGCAAGCTCGGCGGGCTGCTCGCCTTGCAGGACGCGAGCAAACCGTTCCCGCTCCAGGCGCAGGCGAAGATCGGCGACACCAGCATCGAACTGGCCGGCACCCTGACTGATCCGCTCAACCTCGGCGCCCTCGACCTGCGTCTGAAACTCGCCGGCGCCAGCCTCGGCAATCTCTATCCTTTGACCGGTGTGACCCTGCCGGACACGCCGCCGTATGCCACCGACGGCCACTTGATTGCCAAACTGCACGACGCTGGCGGTGCGAATTTCACCTATGAAAAATTCAACGGCAAGATCGGCGGCAGCGACATCCATGGCGACCTCAACTATGTCGCCAGTCAGCCACGGCCCAAACTCAGCGGGGCGCTGCTGTCCAATCAATTGCTGTTCGCCGACCTCGCGCCGCTGATTGGCGCCGACTCCAACGACAAGCAAAAGGCTCGCGGCGGCGAGAGCAAGCAACCGACGGACAAAGTGCTGCCAGTGGAGGAGTTCAAGACTGACCGCTGGCGCGCAATGGACGCTGACGTCGAGTTCACCGGCAAGCGCATCGTTCACAGTGAAAAACTGCCCTTCACTGACCTCTATACCCACCTGAAACTCAATGATGGCGAGCTCAGCCTCGAACCGCTGCGCTTCGGCGTGGCCGGTGGCAATCTCGATGCGCAGATCCGCCTGAACGGTCGTACCGAGCCACTGGAAGGCCGCGCCAAACTGACCGCGCGCGGGTTCAAGCTCAAGCAGCTGTTCCCGACCTTCGAACCGATGAAAACCAGTTTCGGTGAGCTGAATGGCGACGCCGATATTACTGGTCGCGGTAATTCGGTGGCGAAGCTGCTGGGCGGGGCCAACGGCAATCTGAAGATGCTGATCAATGATGGCGCGATCAGCCGTGAACTGATGGAACTGGCCGGACTTAACGTCGGCAACTATGTGGTCGGCAAGATCTTTGGCGACAAGGAAGTGAAGATCAACTGTGCGGCGGCTGACTTCGACATCAAGACCGGGCTAGCGACTACGCGACTGTTTGTCTTCGATACCGAGAACGCGATTATCTATATCGATGGCACGGCGAACATGGCCACCGAGCAACTCGATCTGACGGTGACGCCGGAATCCAAGGGATGGCGTTTGATCTCCTTGCGTTCGCCGTTGTACGTGCGTGGCAAGTTCATCAAACCGGATGCGGGGGTCAAGGCTGTGCCGTTGTTGCTGCGTGGGGCCGGGATGGTCGCGCTGGGGGTGATTGCGGCACCCGCGGCAGGATTGCTGGCGCTGGTCGCACCGAGTGGTGGCGAACCGAATCAATGTGCGCCGTTGCTGGAACAGATGAAGGCGGGCAAGGCACCAGTGACCGTCAAGCCAACCAAGTAATTCTTCAGCCTGGTAAATCTTTAGCGCCTGTCATAACGCCATCGCGGGCAAGCCCGCTCCCACAGGTACAGCGCAATCCTGTGGGAGCGGGCTTGCCCGCGATGGCGATGTCGATGTCGATGTCGAAGGTTTACAGGTCTTTCAGGATGTCGGCCATGTCATCGGCATGCTCTTCTTCCTGCGCGAGGATGTCTTCGAAGATGCGCCGGGTGGTCGGATCCTTTTCGCCGATGTACTGAATGATCTCGCGGTAGCTGTCGATGGCGATCCGCTCGGCCACCAGATCTTCGTAGACCATTTCCTTCAAGCTGTTCCCGGCGACATATTGCGCGTGGGACAGCTTCGACAGCAGGTCAGGGTTGAACTCCGGCTCGCCGCCCAATTGCACGATGCGCTCGGCCAGACGGTCGGCGTGTTGTGATTCCTGGATAGCATGTTCGAGAAACTCGTCGGCGGCCGTGCTGGCTTTCAGACCGCTGGCCATGAAGTAGTGACGTTTGTAGCGCAAGACGCAGACCAGTTCAGTGGCCAGCGATTCATTGAGCAGGCGCAGCACCTCTTCACGGTTGGCGCTGTAGCTTTCCGTCACCGCGCCGTTTTCCACGTGTTGCCGTGCGCGCTCGCGCAGGGTTTGAACATCAGACAAATGCAGGTCGCTCATTTCAGTCTCCTGGAGGCTAATCCGATTGGCGTCACGTTCTACGGACGTAATCGCCTACCCAGGTTGTGAGTCATGCGCGCGGCAAAAAGTTTTATGCAATTTGTTGCGGTCTCGGCGTCAGTCCTGACAAAACCGCCTCCTCCTGCAGCCACGCAAAAAAAGCGCGTACCGGCGGATGCCGCTCCCGCCCCGGCACACACAACGCGCTATAGCCCGCGCCATCGACCTGAACATCACCTTTGTAAGGCACCAGCAAACCACTGGCGACGCTCTCCGACAGCAGAATATTGCTCGCCAACACCAGCCCCTGCCCGGCAATCGCCGCTTGCAGCGCGTAGTGTTCCTCATCGTATTCACGAACCGCCGGATGCTGGTGCAGCCAGTTCTCGCCGGACTTCGCGCACCAGGCTTCCCAGCCATGGGCGTACAGCTTCGAATTGTGCCAGCGCACGCTGATCAGCGTCGGCGTGCGCCGAGCGGCCAGCGCCACTTGCTCCGGCGAGCCGTAGACGCCGAAGGATTCGTCGAACAGGCACAACCCATACAGGTTCGGATAATCGTCGAGGCTATAGCGCAGCACCAGATCGACGCTGGCGTCCTGATGCAGATCGATGACTTCGCAGTGCGTATCCAGACGCACATTGATGGCCGGGTGTTTCGCATAAAAGCGGCCGAGGCGCGGCACCAGCCACAGCGCGGCGAACGCGGCGGTGGTCGACAGCGTCAGGCTGCTGGCGCTGCGTTGCGGGCGCAGGGTGTCGACGCTTTGCGCCACTTCGAGAAAGGCGCCGTGCAGGCTGCGGAACAGGCGTTCGCCACCTTCGGTCAGGCGCACCTGGCGCGGCATACGTTCGAACAGAGCGACGCCGAGCCAGTCCTCCAACGCACGGATCTGATGGGAAATCGCTGTCGGCGTCACCGCCAGTTCTTCGGCGGCAGCCTTGAAGCTCAGCAGGCGCGAGGCAGATTCGAACGCGCGCAGGGCGGTCAGCGGCAACGAGGCGAACATTGAACACTCCATGGATGAAATGGATTCATCCCGACTGATTTTTGCTCATTTGAGACGGATGCGAGTGCGCTGCAATCTGCAGCCACACAGCAACCCAAGTCTAGTCCCAAGGAGTTTCAGATGAGCAAGATTCTTGTAATCCATGCCAGTCCTCGCGGGGAACGTTCGCACTCGCGACGTCTGGCGGAAGGTTTTCTCGGTGCCTGGCAATTGCGTCATCCGCAGTCGCAGGTGACCCGACGCGAAGTCGGCCGCGCACTGATTCCAGCGGTCAACGAAGCCTTCGTTGCGGCGGCGTTTTATCCACAGCCTGAGGCGCGGCCGCTGTCGATGCAGGCCGATCTGGCGCTGAGTGATCAGCTGGTCGGCGAATTGCTCGATCACGACCTGCTGCTGATTTCCACGCCGATGTACAACTTCAGCGTGCCCAGTGGCCTCAAGGCCTGGGTCGATCAGATCGTGCGGCTGGGCCTGACCTTCGATCACACGCTGGACAACGGTATCGCTCAGTACACGCCGCTGTTGCAGGGCAAGAAAGCCTTGATCGTCACCAGTCGTGGCGGTTTCGGTTTCGGCCCGGGCGGCGAGCTGGAGGCGCTCAACCATGCCGATCCATGGTTGCGCAGCGCATTGGGTTTCGTCGGCATCAATGACGTCAGCGTAGTCGCCGCCGAGGGAGAAGAGTCTGCCGAGCGCACCTTCGCGGTGTCGGTGGCCGAGGCCGAGCAGCGCTTGCTCGACCTGGCCCGGGAGTTCTAGGTGGCCTGGTTGTTCCTGCTGATCGCGGCGGGGTTTGAGGTGACTTTTGCGATGGGCATGAAGTACGCCGAAGGCTTCACTCGGCTGTGACCTTCGTTGATCACGCTGATCGCGGCGGTCGGCGGGATCGGGTTCCTGACCCTGGCCATGCGTGATTTGCCAGTGAGCATCGCCTATCCGATCTGGACCGCCATCGGTTCGTTGGGCACGGTGTTTCTCGGCTTTGTCCTGCTCGGCGAGAGCCTGACGCTGGTCAAACTGCTGTCGGTCGGCCTGATTGTGGCGGGAGTGGTGGGGCTGAAGTAGGCTGCTCATCGAGTTGTCATCATCAGCACGGATGCTTGGCGGGCGTTTTGCACGCCTTGCAGCCACTCACTGATCACAAGGATGTCCGCCCATGTCGACGCGTTATCCAATGGTGCTGGTGCCGGGCATGCTCGGGTTTATCCGGCTGATCATTTATCCGTACTGGTACGGGATCATCAAGGCGTTGCGCCGGGGTGGGGCGACGGTGATTGCCGTGCAGGTCTCGCCGCTGAATTCGACCGAGGTGCGCGGCGAGCAATTGCTGGCGCGGATCGATGAAATCCTGCGCGAAACCGGCGCCGCGAAGGTCAATCTGTTCGGTCACAGTCAGGGTTCTCTCACCGCCCGTTACGCCGCCGCGAAACGCCCTGATCTAGTGGCCTCGGTGACTTCGGTGGCCGGGCCCAACCATGGTTCGGAACTGGCCGACTATCTGCAGAAACACTATCCGGCGGACACGGCCAAGGGGCGCATCCTTGAAGCACTGTTGCGCTTTGTCGGCTGGCTGATGGCTTTACTGGAAACCGCATATCGCGGGCCGAAACTGCCGGTGGATATCCACGCTTCGCACCAGTCGCTGACCACCGAGGGCGTGGCGCTGTTCAATCAGCGTTATCCACAGGGCTTGCCGCAAACGTGGGGCGGGCACGGGCCGGAGGAGGTCAACGGCGTGCGGTATTACTCATGGTCGGGAACGTTGCAGCCGGGCAAGACTGATCGCGGCGGCAACTTGTTTGACGGGACCAATCGCAGCTGTCGTTTGTTCGCGAAAACCTTTGTGCGGGAAACGGGGCAGTGTGACGGGATGGTCGGGCGTTACAGCTCGCATCTTGGGACGGTGATTGGCGATGACTATCCGCTGGATCATTTCGACATCATCAATCAGTCGCTGGGATTGGTCGGCAAGGGCGCCGATCCGGTGCGGCTGTTTGTCGAGCATGCGGCGCGGCTCAAGGCTGCCGGGGTTTAGCAGGCACACCGGGTTATCGTTCATCGCTGGCAAGCCAGCTCCCACATTGATTCGGGTGTTCACAAGATTTGTGTTCGACCCCAACCCTGTGGGAGTTGGCTTGCCAGCGATGAGGCCTGATCAGGCAACGCTGAGTTTTCGTCCCAACACGGTGGTCCAGCGCTCGGAAAGAATCACCCCGCCCAAGGTCAGCAAGCCACCGACCAAGTGATACATCGCCAGTTGTTCTTTAAGCACCACCGCCGCAATCAGCGCCGTGATCAACGGCAGCAAGTTAAAGAACAGCGTCGTGCGGCTCGGCCCCAGGCGCTGCACCGCCTGCATCCACGCCAGTGGTGCAACCATCGAAGCCAACAGACACGCGTACAGCACCAGCGGAATGTTCTGCAGCGTCAGTCCGGTTTTCGGTGAAGTGGCGTACAGCGGAAACAACACCACAATCGCCACCAGCACCTGCAAATACAGCAACACCAGCGGCGGTAGACGCAGCTGCCATTTTTTCAGCAAGGTGCTGTAGATCGCGTAGGCCAGGGTCGCGATCAGCATCATCGCGTCACCCATATTCACCCCGTGCTGCAACAACGCACTGAGACTGCCGGACGACACCACCACCAGCACGCCGGCAAACGACAGCACCGCGCCAAACAACGCGCCCGCTGTCAGGCGCTGACCGAGGCTGATGATCGCCATGGCCAGCGACATCAACGGCATCAGCGAGAGGATGATGCCCATGTTGGTCGCAGTGGTCAGGGTCGCAGCGAAGTAGGCGAGGCTTTGATACACCGCCATGCCGAGTACGCCGAGGATGAAAATCTTGCCAAGGTTCGGGCGAATCTGCGGCCAGTGCGCGATAACCGCTTTAAGCATGAAGGGCGTGAATAGCAGGCCGGCGAGCAGCCAGCGGTAGAAACCGATCTCGGCCGGGAAAATCGCCCCGACCGCGAGTTTGTTGATCACGGTATTGCCGGCCCAGATAAAGATCGCCAGCAGAGGAAACGCGTATTGCATGAGTTTGAAACCAGTACGTTGATGAAGCGTGATTATCCCTTGTCTGGATGCAGGCCTATACTTCGAACCGGACAACCTGCCTCTGAAACCGGACAGCATGAACAGTAAACACATCGATCTGCTGGATTTCAGCGAACTGCCGTCGACGGTGTACTTCCGTTACGCCGATTTCAACGCCCACGAATTCGCCGCGCCGCATCGCCATCCGTGGGGCACGCTGGAGTATGCGGCCCACGGAGTGTTGCACATGGATGTCGACGGCAGTCGCTTCATGTCGCCGCCGCAATACGCGGTGTGGGTGCCGCCGCAGGTCGAGCACAGTTTCTATAGCCATCAACCGGTCAACTATCGGGCGGTGTGTCTTGATCCCAAGGTCTGTGCCGAGTTGCCCCAGCGTGCCTGCACCCTGGCGATCAGCGACATCCTCAAGGCAATTCTCAAGGACTTCGCCGCCCGTGACGTGAAGATTCCCGAACTCGATGCCGACCAGCGTCTGGCCCAGGTGTTGGTCGATCAACTGCAACAGGCCCGCGTGCATGAGTGCTATCTGCCCTATGCGAGCAGCCCCGGTCTGCTGACGATCCTCGAAACCTTGCAGGCCGAGCCTGGCAACAATCAGCCGCTGGCGCACTGGGCGATGCAGGTGCACGTCAGCGAGCGCACGCTGGCACGGCAATTCGTGCGTGAACTGGGGATGAGTTTTGGCGAGTGGCGCCAGCGTCTGCGTTATCTCGCCGCGATCGAAGCGCTGGAAACTTCCCGCAGCGTGCAGGAAATCGCTTTCGACCTGGGCTACAGCAGCGGTTCGGCGTTTATCGCCATGTTTGCCCGTCAAGCCGGATGCACGCCGGAGCAGTACCGCCGCAGCCACCTCGAAGGCAGGAAGATGTAACAGGATTTGGCTACACTCCTGCAGAGGCCGCCTCCATCGATGCGGCGACAAGGAGAAAACTCCATGAAGATGTTGCGTGTCCCTTTGTTGATGATTGGTTTGCTCCTGTGTTCCCAGGGTTTCGCCGCCACGGCGCAACAGAACAAGATGACCACCTGCAATGCTGATGCGACCGCCAAGAGCCTCAAGGGCGATGAGCGCAAAACCTTCATGAGCACCTGCCTGAAAGCGGCGCCAGCGGCCAACGACGCCAAGGTCCTGACCCCACAGCAGGAAAAGATGAAAACCTGTAACGCCGACGCGAAAACCAAAGCCCTGACCGGCGATGCGCGCAAGACGTTCATGAGTGATTGCCTGAAGAAAAAATAATCACTCTGGTCCTGTGGCGTCTGGGCTGGCCCCATCGCGGGCAAGCCCGCTCCCACAGGGTTTCGGTTGGGCCACAAAATTTTGTGTACGACCCTTAACCTGTGGGAGCTGGCTTGCCAGCGATGGGGCCCGTGGGGTTGGCCCGCATATTTCTAGTGCTCATCCCGGATCGCTGGCAGACTGCCAATCCTTTTACGCCGTTCGTTTTGAGGCTGTATGCCAACGTTTTCTGAGCGTCATGTAGTGTTCTGGGTCAGTTGCATCATCATTTTCGGCGGTTTGCTGCTGGTGCTGCCGCTGCGCTTGTTGCCCAGTCTGTTGGCCGGGTTGCTGGTGTTCGAGCTGGTCAACATGCTCACCCCTCAACTGCAACGCCTGATCGAAGGGCGTCGCGCGCGTTGGCTGGCGGTAGCGTTGCTGGGCACGCTGGTGGTCAGCGTGCTGGCGCTGATCTTTGCCGGGGCGATCAGCTTCCTTCTGCACGAGGCGGAAAATCCCGGGGCTTCGCTCGACAAATTCATGGGCGTGGTCGATCGCGCACGCGGTCAGTTGCCGCCGTTCATTGACGCCTATCTGCCGGCCAGCGCCGCCGAATTTCGCGTCGCGATTGGCGAATGGGCGAGCAAGCACCTGGCCGACCTGCAACTAGTGGGCAAGGACGCGGCGCACATGTTCGTAACGTTGCTGATCGGTATGGTGCTCGGCGCGATCATCGCGTTGCAGCGGGTGCCGGACGTCACCAAGCGTAAACCGCTGGCCGCTGCGCTGTTCGACCGTCTGCACCTGCTGGTGCAAGCATTTCGCAATATTGTTTTCGCACAAATCAAGATCTCCCTGCTCAATACCGTTTTCACCGGGATCTTCCTCGCGGTGATCCTGCCGATGTTCGGCATCAAGCTGCCGCTGACCAAGACCCTGATCGTGCTGACCTTCCTGCTGGGTCTGTTGCCGGTGATCGGCAACCTGATGTCGAACACGCTGATCACCATCGTCGGCCTGTCGCTGTCGATCTGGGTAGCGCTTGCCGCACTGGGCTATCTGATTTTTATCCACAAGCTCGAGTACTTCCTCAACGCCCGCATTGTCGGCGGGCAGATCAGTGCCAAGTCGTGGGAGTTGCTGCTGGCGATGCTTGTGTTCGAGGCCGCGTTCGGCCTGCCGGGGGTGGTGGCGGGACCGATTTATTACGCGTATCTGAAGAGTGAGTTGAAGCTGGGCGGGATGGTTTGAACCGGTATAGCTGTGTTGTCTGAACTGATGCTATCGCTGGCAAGCCAGCTCCCACAGGTTATGCGTCGCTTTTGAGTGCGGCATCAATCCTGTGGGAGCTGGCTTGCCAGCGATAGGCGCAACGCGGTCTCGGATCAGTTCATGGAGCCGTAGCGTTTCATCGCTTCAATCGCCAAGCCGCTGCCGATGCTGCCGAAGATATTGCCTTCAACATGCCGCGCATTCGGCAGCATCGCCGAAACGCTGTTGCGCAGCGCCGGAATCCCGCTCGAACCGCCGGTGAAGAACACCGTATCGACCTGTTCCACCGCCACGCCGGCATCGTTCAGCAACTGCGTGACGCTGCCGCGCACTCGCTCCAGCAGCGCATCGATGGCCGATTCAAACAGCGCCCGAGTCAGTTCCACGCTCAACCCGGCCTCGATCCGGTCCAGCGGCACATGACGGCTGTCGGCGTGGGTCAGCTGGATTTTGGTTTCTTCGACTTCCATCGCCAGCCAGTGCCCGGCGCGCTGTTCGATCAACTTGAACAGGCGATCAATGCCGCCAGTGTCCTCGATGTCGTAGCGCATGCTGCCCAGCGCCAGGCTGGATTTCTGCGAGTACACCGAGTTGATTGTGTGCCAGGTCGCCAGGTTCATGTGGTGGCTGGTCGGCATGTAGGCGCCGCTCTTCATGCGGCTGCCGTAGCCGAACAGTGGCATCAGGCCTTGCAGGCTCAGTTGTTTATCGAAGTCGGTCCCGCCGATGTGCACGCCGCCGGTGGCGAGGATGTCGTCGTGACGGTTATCGAGACCACGACGCTCGGGCGACAGGCGCACCAGCGAGAAGTCGGACGTACCACCGCCGATGTCGACGATCAGTACCAGCTCTTCCTTTTCGATGGTCGACTCGTAGTCGAAGGCTGCCGCAATCGGTTCGTACTGGAACGACACCTCTTTGAAACCGATCTTCTTCGCCACATCGACCAAGGTGTCTTCGGCTTCCTGGTCAGCCAGCGGATCGTCATCGACGAAGAACACCGGGCGGCCGAGCACTACTTGTTCGAATTCCCGACCGGCGGCCGTTTCGGCGCGGCTCTTCAACTGGCCGATAAACAGGCCGAGCAAGTCCTTGAACGGCATCGCCGTGCCGAGCACGCTGGTGTCGTGCTTGATCAGCTTGGAACCGAGCAGGCTCTTCAACGAGCGCATCAGGCGGCCTTCGTAGCCTTCCAGGTACTCGTGCAGCGCCAGACGACCGTACACCGGGCGGCGTTCCTCGATGTTGAAGAAGACCACCGACGGCAGAGTGATCTTGTCGTCTTCCAGCGCGATCATCGTTTCCATGCCGGGGCGCAGCCAGCCGACGGTGGAGTTGGACGTGCCGAAGTCAATGCCGCAGGCACGGGCTGGAGAGGCGTCTTTCATGTCTTTCGGTTCCGGTCAAAAAAACGGCCGCGCAGTGTATGTCAGTGCGCGGCAGAATCGAAGGCCGGTCATCAGCTATTTCGCGACTAGACTGGGTTGAAAGTCCAGGCTTTGCCCCAAACTTGCTGGCATGGGTCGGCAGAACCACCGGTGGTCGCAAGAACCGCCGTCCACTGCCGATAAACTTTTGCTGCGCCACCCGGTCACAAACTTGAGATCGGTCAACCCGGCACGCGCGAATGAGCGCATGCTGGCATCGGCGCGAAATCGATAACGGATGGTGATTCCTTCGATGGACTTCAAAGACTATTACAAGATACTCGGCGTGGAACCGACAGCGGACGACAAGGCAATCAAGGCTGCCTATCGCAAGCTGGCGCGCAAATACCACCCCGATGTCAGCAAGGAAAAAGACGCCGAGGCCAAGTTCAAGGATGCCTCGGAGGCCTATGAAGCGCTGAAAAGCGCCGACAAACGCGCCGAATACGACGAACTGCGCCGCTACGGCCAGCACGGTCAGCCGTTCCAGGGCCCACCGGGCTGGCAGAGCCGTGGCGGTTTTGGCGGCGGCGGTGGTGACACCGGCGACTTCTCGGACTTTTTCAGTTCGATCTTCGGCAATCGCGGCCCCGGTTTCGGTGGCGGCGAAGGTCGGCAACAACGCAGTGCAGGGCGCCGAGGGCAAGACGTGGAAATGGAACTGCCAATCTTCCTCGAAGAGACGCTGTCGAACGAGTCGAAGAAAGTCACCTTCCAGGTGCCGCAATACAACGCCAACGGCCAGCACGTCAGCAACACCAGCAAGAGCCTGAACGTGAAGATCCCGGCGGGCGTCACTGACGGCGAGCGCATCCGCCTCAAGGGCCAGGGCGCACCGGGCGTCGGTGGCGGGGCGAATGGCGATCTGTACCTGACCATCCGTTTTGCGCCGCACCCGAAATTCGATGTCGAAGGCGAGAACCTGATCATCACGCTGCCGCTGGCACCGTGGGAGCTGGCGCTGGGCGCTGAAGTGGCCGTACCGACCCTGACCGGCAAGATCAACCTCAAGGTCCCGGCCGGCAGCCAGAATGGCCAGCGCATGCGCGCCAAGGGCCATGGCCTGAAAAACAAGGCCGGCGAGCGCGGTTATCTGTTCGTGCAACTCAAGGCCGTGATGCCGAAAGCGTCCGACGATGAGGTCAAGGCGCTGTGGCAGGAACTGGCGAAGAAAGCCGCCTTCAATCCGCGAGAGAACTTCTGAATCCGACGATGGAGTAGCCCATCATGAGCACCCCCCTGATCGTTCAACTGGACATGGCAGAATTCTGTGAGGCAGCCGATTTATCGGACGTCTACGTGATCGAAATCGTCGAGCACGGCATCCTCGAACCTCAGGGCAAGCAGCCCCGGGAATGGCGTTTCACCGATTACGAACTGGCCCTGGCCAAGCGCGCCGCCAAGCTGCGGCGCGATCTGGACCTGGAGTGGGAAGGCGTCGCTCTCGCGCTGGATCTGCTCGAAGAGGTGCGCGAACTGCGTGCCGAGAACCGCATGTTGCGCCAGCGTCTGGGGCGGTTGGTGGGCGAGTAGGTTGTCTGAAGGTTTTGTGGGGCTGATCTGGCCTCATCGCTGGCAAGCCAGCTCCCACAAGTCCTGCGTCGAGTTTAAACCCCTGTTTCAACTCAAAACCCTGTGGGAGCTGGCTTGCCAGCGATGAACGAAAACGCGGTGTAATTGATAGACAAGCAAAAGGCCCCCGAAGGGCCTTTTTTGTTGTCAGAACAAAAAGTACCGCTGCGCCATCGGCAAAGTTTCAGCCGGCTCACACCACAGCAACACGCCGTCTGCCTTGACCTGATAAGTCTGCGGATCAACATCAATGTTCGGCAGATAGTCGTTGTGGATCAGGTCGGTTTTCTGCACCTCACGGCAACCTTTGACCACGGCGATTTTCTTCTTCAGCCCCAGAGCTTGCGGCAATCCGGCTTCCTGCGCCGCCTGGCTGATGAAGGTCAGGCTGGTCGCATGCAACGAGCCACCATAGCTGGCGAACATCGGGCGGTAATGCACCGGTTGCGGCGTTGGAATCGAGGCATTGGCGTCACCCATCAAGCTCGCCGCAATGGCGCCGCCCTTGAGAATCAACGTCGGCTTCACGCCAAAAAACGCTGGACGCCAGAGCACCAGATCCGCCCACTTACCCACTTCGATCGAACCGACTTCATGGCTGATGCCGTGGGTGATGGCTGGGTTGATCGTGTATTTGGCGATGTAGCGTTTGGCGCGGAAGTTGTCGTTGCCTTCGCCGTCCTGTGGCAGCGGGCCGCGCTGCTTTTTCATCTTGTCGGCGGTCTGCCAGGTGCGCGTGATGACTTCGCCGACGCGGCCCATGGCCTGGCTGTCGGAGCTGATCATCGAGAAGGCGCCGAGGTCGTGGAGGATGTCTTCGGCGGCAATCGTTTCGCGGCGGATGCGGCTTTCGGCGAACGCGACGTCTTCGGCAATGCTCGGGTCGAGGTGGTGGCAGACCATCAGCATGTCGAGGTGTTCGTCGATGGTGTTGCGAGTGAACGGTCGGGTCGGGTTGGTCGAACTCGGCAATACGTTGGGGAAACCGCAGGCCTTGATGATGTCCGGCGCATGACCGCCGCCAGCCCCTTCGGTGTGATAGGTGTGGATGGTGCGGCCTTTGAACGCGCCGAGGGTGGTCTCGACAAAGCCGGATTCGTTGAGGGTGTCGGTGTGGATCGCCACCTGCACGTCGTACTGGTCGGCGACGCTCAGGCAGTTGTCGATGCTCGCCGGCGTGGTGCCCCAGTCTTCGTGCAGCTTGAGGCCGATGGCGCCGGCCTTGACCTGCTCGATCAACGGCTCCGGCAAACTGGCGTTGCCCTTGCCGGTAAGGCCGATGTTCATCGGGAAGGCATCGGCGGCCTGCAGCATGCGCGCCAGGTGCCATGGGCCGGAAGTGCACGTCGTTGCGTTGGTGCCGGTGGCAGGCCCGGTGCCGCCGCCGATCATGGTGGTGACGCCGCTCATCAGCGCTTCTTCGATCTGCTGCGGGCAAATGAAGTGGATGTGCGTGTCGATGCCGCCGGCGGTGAGGATCATGCCTTCACCGGCGATCACTTCGGTGCCGGCGCCAATGGCGATGGTCACGTTCGGCTGCACGTCCGGGTTGCCGGCCTTGCCGATCGCGGCGATGCGCCCGTCCTTGAGGCCTACGTCGGCTTTGACGATGCCCCAGTGGTCGATGATCAAAGCGTTGGTGATCAGCGTGTCGACGACTTCGGCGGCCAGCAACTGGCTTTGGCCCTGACCGTCGCGGATCACTTTGCCGCCGCCGAATTTCACTTCTTCACCGTAGGTGGTGAAGTCTTTTTCAACTTCGATCCACAGTTCGGTGTCGGCCAGGCGCACCTTGTCGCCGACGGTGGGGCCGAACATGTCGGCGTAGGCCTGTTTAGAAATCTTCATGTGCTTGCCTTGGGATTCAATTGGATTTGAGATCGCTCGCATAGCTCGCTTTCGCGAGCAGGCTCGCTCCTACAGGGGATCGCGGTCTCATGTAGGAGTGAGCCTGCTCGCGATGGCTTTCTTGCAGTCACCCGATGATTTAGAGATCACCCATGACCCGCCCGGCAAAGCCGAACACCCGCCGATGCCCGGCGTAATCGACCAACTCAACCTCGCGGCTCTGCCCCGGTTCAAAGCGCACCGCCGTGCCCGCCGGAATGTTCAGGCGCATGCCGCGACTGGCCGCGCGATCAAAGGTCAGCGCGTCGTTGGTTTCGAAAAAGTGAAAGTGCGAGCCGACCTGGATCGGCCGGTCGCCGCTGTTGGCGACTTTCAGGCTGACGGTGCGGCGGCCGACATTGAGCTCGATGTCGCCGGGCTGGATCTGATACTCGCCAGGAATCATCACTGGGCTCCTTGCAGAATCTTGTAATAGAGGGCGGTCGCTCGATACGTGCCATTCGGGTCGCAGGCGTAATCGGGGATTTCCCCGGCGCGGGTGTAACCCAGGGCCTTGTAGAAATCTTCAGCCGGCGAACCCGCTTCTGTGTCGAGGTAGAGCATGCCGCGCTTGTGCTTGGGGGCTTCCTGCTCCAGCGCCTGCATCAGTTGCTGACCGAGACCGCGACGCCGGGCGTGTTCACGCACCAGCAGTTTTTGCACCTCGGCGCGATTGAGGCCGTTGGCCTTCTGGCACAGGCCCAGTTGCACACTGGCCAGCACCTGTTCGTCCTTGACCACCACCCAGAGCAACACGCTGCCCTTGTTCACTTGTTGTTGAACGTCATCGAAATAGGCGCGGGCCTGAGCGGCATCGAGGTCGGCCATGAAGCCGACGCTGGCGCCATAACCCACGGCATCCAGCAGCAGGTCAATCAGGCCCTGACGATAGTGCGCAAAACTTTCCGCATTGACGCGTCGCAGTTGGGCAGGGTTCATCGGTGTCACTCCTTGTTGGTATCGGGCGGCTCCGCGCCAGGGTTGAGGGTCAGTTGCATGAAGGTCAGGTCGAGCCAGCGGCCGAACTTGGTGCCGACTTGCGGCATCAGCCCGGTGGTGACGAATCCGGCGCGTTCATGCAGACGAATCGAGGCGGCGTTACCGCTTTCGATGGCGGCAACCATCACGTGTTTGCCGCCGCGTTTCGCGCGGTCGATCAATGCCGTCATCAGCTTGGGCCCCAGGCCATTGCCGCGCTGATCGCTGCGTACGTAGACCGAGTGTTCGACGGTGTGGCGGAAACCGTCGAATGGTCGCCAGTCACCGTAGGAAGCGTAGCCGAGCACGCTGTTGTCGCTGTCGACGATCACCAGGATCGGATAGGCCTGCGCTTGGCGGGCACTGAACCACGCCTGACGATTGCCGAGGTCGACGGCCGACTCGTTCCAGATGGCCGTGGTGTTGAGCACGGCATCGTTGTAGATGTCGCGGATCGCCGGCAGGTCGGCATGTAAAGCATCGCGAATGCTGTAAGTCATGGCGCGGCCTCAGACGATCGGTTGGTGGACGGTGACCAGTTTGGTGCCGTCGGGGAACGTCGCTTCGACCTGGATCTCCGGGATCATTTCCGGGATGCCTTCCATCACTTGCTCACGGCTGAGCAGGGTGGTGCCGTAGTGCATCAGCTCGGCCACGGTCTGGCCGTCACGGGCGCCTTCGAGCAAGGCTGCGGAGATGTAGGCCATGGCTTCCGGGTAGTTGAGCTTCACACCACGGGCCAAACGCCGCTCGGCGACGAGGCCGGCGGTGAAGATCAACAGCTTGTCTTTTTCGCGTGGGGTCAGGTCCATCGTTTGAAATCCATATGGGCAGATTTGTGTGGTTGTTGCGGTGAGCGCGGTGCCAGTTGGAACCACCCCTCACCCTAGCCCTCTCCCGGAGGGAGAGGGGACTGATCGCGGTTGCTTGTTGAGGCCGGGCCAGTCAGTCATGTTTTTTGAGACTGCAAAATTCTTTCCAGACAACTCGGTCAGGCTCCCTCTCCCCCCGGGAGAGGGCGGGGGG